>CAYPTK010000042.1:0-16452 GCA_964413555.1 uncultured Bacteroidales bacterium
AACGAATAAGATCGAAACTTGGGGCGTTATATCAGGTGTGACATGACACTAGCTAAAGAGTTCCTTATATATATCTTTAATTTCTTTTATATAAATAATTTCAATATTTTCAGGTTGTTTTTGTAATTTTTTCTCGCTGTATTTGGATATAAAAATTCGCTCGAGTCCAAGTTTTTCAGCTTCCCTGACACGTTGTTCTACACGGCTTACAGGCCTGATTTCACCTGTCAGTCCGACTTCAGCTGCAAAACAAGCATTATTGTTTACCGGGATATCAACCGAGGAAGACAATATCGCCACGATCACTCCCAAATCAATAGCCGGATCAGCAACCTTGATGCCCCCTGCTATGTTCAAAAAGACATCTTTTGAAGCAAGTTGAAATTTTGCTTTTTTCTCTAATACAGCCAATAACATATTCAGTCTCCTGATATCAAACCCCGTGGTAGAACGTTGTGGAGTTCCATAGACTGCAGAACTAACAAGGGCCTGTGTTTCGATTAAAAATGGCCGGTTGCCATCCATTGTCGCTGCAATGGCCACACCACTAAGCCGAGAATTGGTATTGGAAATCAATATTTCAGAAGGATTGGCAACCTCCCGGAGTCCCTTTTCAAGCATTTCAAAAATCGCGATTTCGGAAGTAGAACCGAAACGGTTTTTATTAACCCGGAGCAACCTGAACATATGATTCAGGTCTCCCTCGAAATGCAACACGGTGTCTACCATGTGTTCTAATACTTTAGGCCCTGCTATATTTCCTTCTTTATTAATGTGGCCAATCAGTATGACCGGAACTGAAGATGTTTTAGCGATTTTAATCAATTCACCCGCGCATTCCCTGACTTGAGATACTGTACCGGGAGAAGATTCAACGCGTTCACTATATAGCGTTTGTACAGAATCAATAATGATTGCATCAGGAGATAATTCATTTATGGATCGCGTGATGTTCTCCAGTAATGTCTCGCTTAATATATAGCACGTTGGATTCATTGAACCAATTCGTTCGGCTCTTAGCTTTATTTGTTGATTGCTTTCTTCTCCAGAGACATAAAGTATTTTTAACTCTTTTGCCAGTAAAGCCACCTGAAGTGCCAGGGTTGATTTCCCGATCCCCGGTTCACCACCTATCAATAACACTGACCCCGGGACCAAACCACCCCCCAGGACCCGATTCAGCTCATTGATTCTCGTGTCTAAACGCTTAAAATTCGTGGCTTCAATATCATTTACAGGCTTAGGGCTTGCTATTGTTACCTTTTCCCGCTCACCGGAATACGTTTTTGTTTTATTTACTTTTTCCTCTACAAATGTATTCCATTCATTACAACTATTGCATTTGCCCAACCATTTGGTAGATTCGGCACCACAATTCTGGCAAACAAAAATACTTTTACTCTTAGCCATACATGGATGCTATTTTTCCTTCTTTATTTTTTCAATAATTGCTGTAGAAGAATAATTTTCCACGAACTCAATGGTAATAATCTCCCCGCCTTTCTTTTTTACAATATCATACCCAACAATCTCATCAACTTTATAATCGCCACCCTTGATTAAAACATCGGGTTGAATCATATTGATCAGGTTAAAAGGTGTATCTTCATCAAAAGGAATTACATAATCTATAAAATGCAACGAGGCCAATATTAATTGACGGCTGTATTCATCAATAACAGGCATCTTTTCCTTGACGCGTTGAACAGAATGGTCGCTGTTTACACCGACAAACATAACATCGCCATAAGAAGCGGCTTTTGCAAGGTATTCAACATGCCCCCTGTGTAAAATATCAAAACAACCATTGGTAAAGACAATTCTATGGCCTTTAAAATTACAGGAAGAGACAATGGGTATGATATCTTCTTTTTTAAGAATTTTAGATTTTACAATATCTAATTGGTTCATATGTTTATAATTTATATTATGGATTCATTTAAAATGGCTCATCCCATTCCCGCTTGACATTTAAAGACTTACAAATAAAAAAAAAGCATATCATGCAGCAAATATAAAGCAGTAATATTATTTTTATTCCACGTGTTATCTCGTGTTTTCTGAATTAGTGATTAAAGGCACGCGCTTTTTTTTTCTTGTAAAGAACAATAAAAAAAATGAAATACCCCCGACCACTAATATCATAACAGCCTGTGATTCATGCATTAAAGCTGCATAAGCAGCACCAATTTCTTCATTTATTCCATATAGTCCTTCCAACCCTAATTTAATAAATAAATGAAATACACCAATACCACCTTGTACTGGTAGAGACATGGCAAGACTTGCAATCACCAATATAAACAATCCGTCAACAAATGTTAAGACAGATGTTTCAGGAAAGGAAAAAAGCACAACATAACTCATTAAAAAATACATTGACCATATAAAAAGTGTATGCATCAGAAAATAGCGCCGTCTTTTCATGTGAAATACTGTTTTTACTCCTGACATTACACCAGAAAGTAATTTTTTAAGCTTGATAATCCCGGGTTTGGCAAGAATTTTATCTTTGTTATAGAAATACATGAAAATAATGGCAAAAAAGAATATGACGATCAAAACATATACCAAAACCGGGATGTTGCCTACAAAAACTAATTTACTGGTAATACGGTCAAAAATATTTTCTTTCACGAACGCACCGAATGTTTCAATTTTTAACAGGATCGTGATGATCGTGATAAAAATCAAGGTAAATAAATCAATAGCTCTTTCTATTATAACCGTTCCGACCAGTGTATCGAACGGGATGTTTTCTTTTTTACTTACTGCACCACAACGTGTTACTTCTCCAAGGCGCGGAAATGCAAAATTGACCAGGTAACCCAGCATGACAGCATAAAAAGTGGTTTTGGTTTTTGGAGTATACCCCAATGGTTTGATCAGAAGGTTCCATCGCATCGCCCTGCTAATATGGCTCAGGATTGCAAGGAATAAGGACAATATCACCCATGAATAATTGGCATTCCTGAGATGATGAATCAATTTATTCAGTTCGACTTCCTTAAACGCGAAATATAATAAAAGAATTCCCACGGAAAGGAACACTAAATATTTAAAAATATTTAAGAGTTTTTTTTTCAATTGATTGAACCTTTAACAAGTTTATTTGTATTTGTATCCGGACAAATAACGCTTGGTTTAAATGTTTTGGCTTTTTCGAAATCCATTGAAGCGTATGAAATAACAATTACAATATCTCCCTTTAGTATTTTACGCGCGGCAGGCCCATTCATACAAATCGTACCGGTTCCCCGTTCACCAACAATGACATACGTCTCGAGCCGCACGCCATTATTAATGTCTAACACCTGTACTTTTTCATTTTCAATGAGATTGGCAGCATCCATTAAATCCTCATCTATGGTGATGCTTCCCATGTAATTTATTTCGGTTGAGGTGACTGTTACCCTGTGTATTTTTGATTTTACTATTTCTATATTCATAAATATTTATTTATCCATCTTTTTTTTTTCACGTTACAAACGAATTATTTTAAAATACAGTATTCACTGATTTGCTTAAGGCTTGCAAATTTAATAAAATTTTAAATTATCTATTAGTCGAATCTTATCAACTTTTACCGCGATAAATCCTCTTGGCCGGGTATCCCGTTTCCATTGCCGGACAGGTTTTAATGTTGATTCATCAGCGATTTCAAAATATTCAATAGTTAAATAATTATTCGATTGAATTTTATTTATTACAAATTGCCTGACTTCATCTACAGAATATTTAAATGCCATTTCCCTGGCTTCAAAAAGAGTTCGCGGGATTATTGCAGCGTTTTTTCTTTGAACCGGTGTTAATAATGTATTACGTGAACTTAATGCCAGCCCGTCATGATCTCTTATCAAAGGACAACCAATGATGTTAACAGGCATGTTTTCTTCTTTTACAAGTGCCTTGATAATCATCAATTGCTGGTAATCTTTCTCTCCAAAGAATGCTTCATGGGGCCTGACAATTTCAAACAACCGGTGAACGACTTGTGCAACACCTTTAAAATGGCCTTTCCTGTGTTTTCCCTCCATCACTGTTTCAAGATATCCAAAATCAAAATTTTTGTCAACGGGGGATTTATAGACCTCTTCTCGTGTTGGTGTAAACACGATATCTTCTTTGGATAAATAACCAGAAAGCTTATCCAGATCATCCTCTATATTTCGCGGATAATTTTTATAATCATTTTGGTCATTGAATTGTGTCGGGTTTACAAAAATACTCACAACAACGGAATCACATTCTTTTTTTCCACGTTTTATCAACGAAATATGCCCTTGATGTAAAGCGCCCATCGTGGGCACGAACCCAATTTTATCTCCTTTTTTTTTGAGCTGTTCAACAGCAGAAGTCAAATCCTTTATCTTACCGGTTACGTTCATAACATTTAATTAAAATTCAATTATTTGCATCATAAGCGGGGTCACGAGCCCCGCGAAGCGATTGTTTGATAACATGGCTTGCAACGTCCCAAATTGCATCATTCACCAATGCAAACAAACAATTATTTTGGAGCATGCAAAACGAAATTACCGGGCATTATAAACAACCACTCTTTCGTTGTAGAGCTAACAAAAGTAATGAATTCAAAAAGATAATTTAAAGGAAAACTTAAAATAATCAAATCTTCATGTCGTTTTAACAGAATAGTTTATATTTTTTACTAATTTTGCATCTTGATCATAAGCTATATATCAAATACTTTGAGATGAAAAAAAAGAAAAATATCCTTTTTGTTGCACAGGAGATCACGCCTTATCTGCCTGATACAAAACTGTCAAAAATGGGTCGTTATTTACCACAAAAAATACAGGAAAAAGGCAATGCAATACGTACTTTTATGCCAAAATACGGGTGCATAAAAGAAAGAAGAAATCAATTACATGAAGTCATCCGTTTATCAGGAATGAATCTGATTATTAATAACAACGATCACCCACTAACAATCAAGGTTGCTTCCATTCAGACAGCCAGGATGCAGGTTTATTTTATTGACAATGAAGATTACTTTGGCAGAAAGCATATATTAAAAGACGAAAGTGGTGAAGAATTTTCTGATAATGATGAACGAATAATTTTTTTTGCAAGAGGTGTTATTGAAACCATTAAAAAACTCAACTGGTCGCCTGACCTGATCCATTGTATTGGATGGGTCCCCAGCCTGATTCCATTATATATCAAAAAAAGTTATTTTGATGATCCACTTTTCAGTAAAACAAAAATGGTCTATTCAATTATTGGCCCCGAATTCCATAATCCTTTCAGGAAAAACTTTAAAGAAAAAGTCCTCATGGAAGGCATTGAAGAAAACGACCTGGAATTATTGAATGCCCCCACGTTTAACAATTTAAACAAACTGGCCATTAACATGAGTGATGGTGTTGTAAAGGAAAACGGGAACATCAATAGTGAATTGGAAACATATCTTGAAGAAAGTGGAAGATTAACATTTGAACATAATCCGGAACATGACGATTATGGTGATGACTACATGGATTTTTACAATCAATTATTTGAATAAAAACAAACCTGTAAATTAATGAGATTTATAATTTTAATTTTCATTTCTATCGCCATCTTTTATGGATGTGAAGATAAAAATGATACCATCACCCTGGGAAAAGATATTTTAATCAACAAAAATGACAGTTTAAAATTTTTCACGGATACTACATTATTTGCATACACGGCAAAAACTGATTCAATCGCGTCAGTTAATTTTGACATCAATCTTCTCGGGGCATATAAAAATGATACATTTGGAGCCACGCGATCAGAAATTTTTACCCAAATCGTCCCGGTAATATTTGACAGCACGTTGATTAGTACCGTTTCCCAAAACCTGGATTCTGTCACGTTGCATTTACGATACGATGATGTATACGGTAATACCTCATCTCCATTAAAAATAAAAGTATATTCATTGAATAAAGACATTTCGGGTGATAATTTTTCAAATGTAGACCCTTCAGATTATTATGATCCGTCAAAAATACTTAATGATTCATCAAAACAATTTCAGGTAAGCAAACAGGACACCCTTATCCGTATCAGTCTTGATAAAGAAATGATAAAAGAATTATTACTTGAGAATTATTCCGGTAATCAGGCATATGAAAATAATATTGATTTTTTCAATTACTTTAACGGGTTTTATTTCTCAACTACGATGGAACAAACGGCCGGTGAAGGAAACATCATCGCGATAGACCTGCTCGATAAAAATACCATGTTAAATTTGTATTACAATGATACTGTATTTGGTTACGAGATTACCTCTAAATGCTCAAGATTAAATCTCCATGATCATGATTATCAAAACGCGATCATAGAATCATACCTAAATGACACTGTCAATGCTTATCAAAATACTTATATTCAGTCGATGGGGGGCGTTGAAACCATCATTGAAATTGATAACGATTTCCTGGACAATATAAATACAGTCTTAGATGCAAAACTGATCATCCCTGTAGAGGATCATTGTAATAACCCGTTCCAACGATTGACTTTACGAACTAAAAATAATAAAGGGGTTCCAACCATTTTACCTGATGATCCGTATTATACTGGAAGAATTGATTATATTAATGGTTACTATAATCAAACGAATATGGATTATATTTTTAATATCACGCGGTACATGCAGAAATTAGCATGCAAAGGGAATGAAACAGGATTTTGCAACCATAACCTGGTCAATAAATTACATGTATTTCCCGGATTTTACGATGTAAATGAATTACATTATAATAATCAAATAATGAATCACGTGATATTAAAGTCCACTGAAATAAAGATTAAAATTATTTATACAAACTAATCTTAACTAACATGTGTGGAATTGTAGGGTACATCGGAGAAAAAGACGCTTATCCGATTTTGATCAAAGGACTGAAACGGCTTGAATACAGGGGGTATGATTCAGCAGGTATTTCTTTATTAAATCACGATATCAGTTTATACAAGAAAAAAGGAAAAGTGAATGAGCTTGAAACATTTATTAAAGGGAAAAAAGTAAATGGCAATATAGGCATCGCTCATACAAGATGGGCAACGCATGGTGAGCCAAATGATGTCAATGCCCACCCTCATTCATCAGAAAACAACCATTTTATCCTGGTACACAATGGCATCATTGAAAATTATGCCAATCTAAAAAAGCGGCTAAAAGACAGGGGATATACATTTAAAACAGAAACCGACACGGAAGTACTTGCCAACCTGATCGAATATATATATTTAAAAGGGAATGTAAGTGCAGAAATAGCTGTCAGGCTTGCTTTAAATAAAATCATAGGAGCTTATGGCATTGTTGTAATATGCAAGGATGAACCCGACCGGTTGATTGCAGCCCGCAGAAGCAGTCCCATCGTGATAGGTGTAGGTGAAAACGAATATTATATTGCATCAGATGCTACGCCAATTGTAGAATACACGAAAAGTGTCATCTATCTTAGCGACAATAATGTTGCCCTGATTAAAAAAGACGAATTTTCTTTAAAGACCATCAAAAATGACACGCTTACTCCAAAAATCCAGAAATTGGATATGGAAATAGGCGATATCGAAAAGAACGGGTACGATCATTTCATGCTCAAAGAAATTTTTGAACAACCCCGTTCAATATATGATACGTTCAGGGGAAGAGTGAATAAAGAGATTGCTGAAATCCATCTTGGTGGATTGTATCACGTGATGGATGAACTTATCAATGCCAAACGAATAATAATTGTAGGATGCGGGACAGCCTGGCACGCTGGCCTTATTGGAGAATATTTATTTGAAGAATTCGCTCGTATCCCGGTAGAAGTGGAATATGCATCAGAATTCAGATACAGGAACCCGGTTATTTATAAAGATGACATCGTGATAGCCATCAGCCAGAGCGGCGAGACTGCAGATACACTGGCAGCTATCCAGATGGCAAAAGAAGTAGGTGCTTTGGTTTTGGGCATATGTAATGTTGTTGGATCCAGCATACCGCGTGAAACACATGCCGGCGTTTACACGCATGCAGGCCCTGAAATAGGGGTGGCTTCCACGAAAGCATTCACTGCTCAGGTTACTGTTTTATTCATGATGATGATGGTATTGGGAAAAAAGAAGAATAAAATATCTGACAGTCAATACAAAGAACTGGTTGAAGAACTGACCAATATTCCCGGGAAAATCGAAAAAATATTAAAACAAAATGATTATTTCAAGGAAATAGCCAAATTATATAAAGATGCTAACAACTTCCTTTACCTGGGCCGGGGGTATTATTATCCGGTGGCCCTGGAAGGCGCTTTAAAACTCAAAGAGATATCATACATACATGCAGAAGGATATCCTGCTGCTGAAATGAAACACGGGCCAATTGCCCTGATAGATGAGCAAATGCCCGTTGTAGTCATTGCTACAAAAGATAAATCATACGAGAAAATTGTAAGCAATATTCAAGAAATCAAAGCCCGTAATGGCATCGTGATTGCAGTCGTCACCGAGGGCGACGAAGTCATCAGAGACATGGCCGATCACGTGTTGGAAGTCCCTGAATCCAACCCGGCGCTGGGCCCTTTACTCACGGTTATCCCGTTACAATTACTTTCTTATCATATTGCAGTGTATCGTAACTGCAATATTGATCAGCCACGAAACCTGGCGAAATCTGTCACGGTAGAATAAAATCAGCATATGCGCGGGAGTTGTTCACCGGCCAGCATATCAATAATCCGCTTGCCGCCAATCTTCGTGTGTAATACATTCATCCCGGGATGATCATCTACCACCTCACCAATTATCATGCTTTCTGAACCAAGCGGATGATTTTTCATGATGCCAATAACCTTTTCAGCATCATGTTCTTTTACAACCATCATCACCTTTCCTTCATTGGCCAGGTACAGGGGGTCAAAACCCAACAATTCACATACACCCCGAACTTTTTCTTTTACAGGAATAGCATTTTCATAAATCTCTGTCCCAAACGATAACTGATCACTAAGTTCGCATAAAACGGTAGCAAGCCCTCCCCGGGTTATATCACGCATAAACTTTACTTCAATATCTTTTTTTATCACACTTCGTATCAACCCGTTTAAAGAAGCACAATCAGAAGTAATGTCCGGATCAATATGAAGTTCATCACGTGCTCCCAACACGGCAATGGCATGGTCTCCAAGACTGCCATTTATGATGATCTTATCACCTTTCTCGATAGATACACCTGATGAAATATTTGCAAAACGATCTTCAATAAACCCGATTCCCGTGGTATTGATAAACACCTTATCGCACTGGCCCTTATTCACTATTTTGGTATCCCCCGTGATAATTCTTACGCCTGCATTTTGAGCTTCTTCTGCCATTGTTGAAACGATTTTTTCGAGTTCGGTTAGGGAAAATCCTTCTTCAATTATAAATGAAGCACTCAGGTACGCGGGCTTGGATCCTGAAACGGAAAGGTCGTTAACCGTCCCACAAATTGCTAACTTACCAATATTCCCGCCCGGGAAAAATATGGGATTCACAACATACGAGTCAGTTGTGAACGTGCATGAATGTCCTGAAACAGGAATTAATGCAGAATCCGTTAAAAAAAGGTCTTTATCAAGCGGCCTGAAATATTTCAAAAAAAGTGTTGTAATAAGTTCATGACTCATTTTCCCGCCGCTTCCATGTCCAAGTAAAATTGTCTTATTCATTGATCCGTGTTTTATTCTGTAGTTGTGTTCTATTATACCTATGATATGCCTGGCATGCTCCTTCTCCTGATACCATGCATGCTCCGACAGGATTTTCCGGGGTGCAGGCACTGGCAAAGAGTTTACAGTCAATTGGTGTTTTGAGTCCTTTTAAAATCTCACCACAGATGCACCCCTTGGGTTCTTTCGCGGGATTTATCTTAATATCGAAAACCTGTTCAGCATCATAATCACGATATGTATCGCGAATCCCCAGGCCACTGCCCGGTAAAATTCCTATGCCTCTCCACCAGTCTTCCCTGTAATCAAATATTTTTTTCATTACTTCCTGGGCTTTTGTATTACCGGTTTGCTTCACGACTCTCTTGTATGCAGTCTCTACCCTGGGAGTCTTGTTCTCAACTTGTTTGATCAACATGTAGATGGCCTGCAATAAATCTGCCGGTTCAAAACCTGAAACCACCACGCCCAATCCAAATTTTTCGGGAATCGCGTTGTATATTCCTGTCCCTGTCACCGTGCTTACATGCCCCGGGGCAATGTACCCGTTGATATTCACACCTTCGTCAATCAAAGCTTCCATGGCAGGAGGCATTATTTTATGTGAGCTGAATGCATAAAAATTATTGATTTTTTCATTTTTTGCTTTTAAAATTGCAGCTGCAGTAGCAGGCGCTGTTGTTTCAAAACCAATTCCCAGGAAAATAACATGTTTATCAGGATGCTCTTTTGCAATCTTTAAAGCATCCATGGAGGAATATACAATACGAACATCCTTTCCTGATGCACGTTCTTTGTTAAGGGTTGATGACGACCCCGGTACCCTGATCAGGTCGCCGTATGTTGTGATAATGGTATCTGGCAGATGAGATAAAGCAATGGCCTTGTCAATGAATTCAATGCTCGTTACACAAACCGGGCATCCAGGCCCCGAGATTAAGCGAACGTGATCCGGCAATAATGACGGGATACCAAAACGCTGTATGGCCATGGTATGCCCTCCACAAACCTCCATTAAATTCACCGGGGCCCGTGAAATGCCATGAATCCGATCAATAAGTTTTTTTATGATTACAGGGTCTTGATATTCATCAATATATTTCATCTGTTTATGTTTAAATTTTTTAATGGTCAGACAGCTTGGCCATGAATTTATATTTTGACATTCACATCGCGATGAGCGTATTCATAATCATCCAAGCGTGCATCAATCATTTTCATTCATTTGCTCCTGGTTGGTTCCATCCAATTCCCGGAACAATTTCAAGGTTTCCATGGCTTCCCGTTCATCTATTTTCTCAATGGCAAAACCGGCATGTACCAGTACATATTCGCCTACTTCTGCCTGTTCAATAAAAGAAAGGTTCGCGTCTACCACGGAACCACCTATGGAAGTTTGGGCTGTATCACCCTTGATGGATATAATTTTGGCTGGAATAGCTAAACACATAAACAATTCGTTTAAATTAATAAATGGATAAAGAAGTATATATCAAAATAAAAACGCAAAATTAATATTAATATTGAGATGATCGGTTGATATCCAATATAAATTAAAGAATTCAGAACATGATCTTTTCTCACCGGGGGTAATCAATCTGGCTATATAAACCCTTTTTCAATCCTGCTCCCTGCAATAGCCATCTGGCCGAGCGCGATACCGCCATCATTCATTGGTACCTGGCAATGTGTAAATACATTAAATTCATTTTTGATAAGCTCGTTCTCAGCATGTTCTGAAAGATAACCATTTTGAAAGGTGCCCCCTGAAAGGACTACATCATTAATCCCGGTTTCACTCCTCATTTCCATCGCTTTATCAACAATCATATCAATGATTGTATTATGAAATTTTGCTGATATGACTCCCCGTGGAATACCATAATCCATATCTTCGACAATAAGCCTTATGGTCTCGTCAAATGAAATAATCTCCCCCGCGTTTTTATATGGATATGAATCCGTGATATGTTCTTCTACTGCATGCTCTAACCTCATGGGCGCGTCGGCATGAAAAGTCGAACGTGTACAAATACCGGTAATTGCAGAAACCGCGTCAAAAAGCCTTCCCGCGCTTGATGACAACGGGCAATTGATTTTTTTATCTATCGCGTTGATTATAAGCTGAAATTGATCTGGTTGTACATGGTTTAATAATGGGATATTTAGCATTGCAAGTTCACGTCCATATATTTTATAAAGATATGACATCGCGGTTCTCCAGGGTTCCTTGATGGCCTTGTCACCTCCCGGAACAGGCACGTACTCGAAATGACTGTACCGCTGATAACTTGTCAGATCGGCCAATAAAAATTCACCTCCCCAAATATTCCCGTCGTCACCATACCCTGTTCCATCCAATGCAATGCCTATAACCTTTTCTCTCAACTTATTTTCTGCCATACATGAAGCCACGTGAGCATGATGGTGCTGAACTTCCATCACCGGTAAGCCCGATTCCCTTGCAAAGCGCGTGGAAAGATAATCAGGATGTGCATCGCACACCATTTGTACCGGGTTAACCCTGAAAAGCTGTTTAAACAACTCCATACTTCCCGTGAAAAATTCATACGTTTCAATATTTTTCAGGTCCCCGATATGCTGGCTCAGGATTGCATCCCGGCCTTTACCAATGGCAAAACAATTGACCAATTCAGCCCCCGTTGCAACGATACCATTAACCGGGATATCCAGTTTAACCGGGTTCGGAACATACCCCCTTGATCTTCTCAGCATACGTTCTCTCCCGTTTACAGTCATCACGACTGAATCATCCAGCCGGTTGTGGATTTGCCTGTTGTAAGTCAATATTGCATCTGAAATGCCCGACAAGGCATGTTCTGCAATATGATCATCAATGATGATGGGTGTTTCACTCAAATTGCCACTTGTAAAAACAACCGGGAAATCAATATACTGAAATAATAAATAATGAATAGGCATATAAGGCAGCATTGCACCAAGCGTATGTATATTGGGGTTTATACTTTTTGCAAGTTCTTTTTTTTGTTTCAACAATACTACCGGCCTTCTCCACGATTCCAGGACGTGGTAGCCGTATTCATCTGTTAAAGTATATTCTTTTACACTATCAATACCCGGGAACATCACTGCAAACGGCTTCCCGTCTCTTTGTTTCGAGTTCCTTAGCCTGCTGACTGTATTCTCATTCCGGGCATCACAGGTGATGAAATAACCGCCCATTCCTTTAACTGAAATGATAGCTCCATCAGAAATAAGCGTGACCATCTTTTGAATAATATCTTCAATTTGATGAAATTCTCTGCCTTCATGGACAAGCCGGTATACAGGGCCACAATGATTGCATGCAACAGGCTGGGCATGAAAACGCCTGTCTAAAACATCTTCATATTCTTTCCGGCACACGTCACACATTTCAAACACGTCCATGGTTGTTTTGTCACGGTCATATGGCAGGTCTTTAATAATAGAAAATCTCGGGCCGCAATTGGTGCAATTTATAAATGGATAATGGATCCTGTGTTGTTGGGCCTGCATATCCTCCAGACATTCAGGGCACACGGCAATATCGGGGCTTACCCGGGTAACCTGTTCTGAATCATCAGCACTTGAACGGATGTGAAAGCCATTGTATGATTCATCTTCTCTTTCAATGATTTCGATGTGATCAACAAATGAAGCAGGAGGAGCATGTTCTTTAATGGATTGTATAAAATCTGAAATATCCCGGGGCTTTCCTGTTGCTCTTATTTGTACTCCACTTGTTGTATTTTCAACCCAACCGTTGATCTGATGCCGGTGGGCTATCCTGTAAATGAAGGGACGAAACCCGACCCCCTGGACCAAACCGGATATTTTTAAAAGTACAGAGCCGTTTTTAATAGTTGATATAATATGATTTTGCCGCATATGTTTTTATATTCAAAATACTACACGCGATGATTTCGCGATAATGGATTAATTCGTGTATAGTTTAATTACGGGAATTTGTCTTCTTTATTACATCATGAAAGCATAATATAATCAGTTTACATGAATAATATACATTTGATTAAACGATTCATAATGACGAATCCGGGTTAATTATTATTTTTGTCATGTAAAAATAATTTAATATTTTTTATAACCATGCAAAACACATTTCAACAAATCATTGACAAGCTATTCTGTTCGCGGGATGGGCATATATTACAGGCAAACAAATTATTTTCCAACAAGGAAACACCAGTTGCAAACAAATTAAACAGCGCGTTTTTAATATGCCTTTCAGGGGATGGAAATCCTCTTTATCATGAAGCACGAAATATACTGCATCAACAATATAATGATGAACATGCCAATCAATTAACTGCATTTTACAAAAAATGCCTGGCGCACATTGATAAAGAAATTTCCTGTAAATCAGAACAGGACCGGGATTTTCATCAGACACTTACTACATTAAACGATTACTTGTCCGGGCCACGCGTTACAAAAGACGAACAGTTTCATGACAATGTATGGAGCCTGTTTTTTCCCGAAGCTGAAGGTGCTTTTTCAAACAAGGAAGAACGTGTTAATCAACTTCGAAAAGCACGAACAGTAAAAATCAAAGACAAAAACCAATCTCCTGTCCTGGACCCCGCGAGCGAATTGTTGTTCACATCCAATGTTTTATTGACGATCCCTTCGGAAAGCACGGACATTGATCAATTGCCTTATACAAACGATTTAAAAGAAAAACTCGAAAAAACAAAACAGGAGCCACAACGTTATTGGTTTGACCATCCTATTCCCATTGGGATAAAGCCGGAAGCCAATGAAATCATTTACGGCCTGACACAATTGGATAAATCCCTGGCCAAAGAAAAAGAGCGGGGAAATATGCAGGTAGAAAAAGCAACCTGTCTTCTTTCTGTATCGGTCACGCATCATGGATTATTAAGCATTGCAAAAGATTATATCCAACAGGAATTGTCCAAAAATGTAACACTGGACAATCTTGATGTATATATTTTTACCGAAAACGAAACCAGGTCATTAATTGAACAGGTTTTAATGCCTGTATGCAAGACCATTCTTGATGAAACTGATCCTGAAAAATTCCTCGGGGTTTTTGGTGTAGACGGCGAATATGGACGACATTACAGTTTTTTAAAAGCTGTTTCTGTAATTTGGAATATATTCATTGATGATACAGTACGTGCTACATTCAAAATTGACCTTGACCAGGTGTTCCCCCAGGAAGAATTAGTGAACGCTACAGGCAAATCTGCTCTTGAACACTTTCAAACCCCGCTTTGGGGTGCAACGGGCATTGACAATAACGGGAACCATGTTGAATTGGGAATGATTGCAGGTGCCCTGGTGAATGAAAAAGACATTCACAAAGGATTGTTTACACCGGATGTGAAATTTCCCGAGGGTGTTCCGGATAAAGAAGCAAGTGTTTTTTTTAGCCATTTACTCATGGCGCTTTCAACAGAGGGTGAACTCATGACACGATACAAGGAAAACACTTCTATAGATGGGAACCAAGCATGCATTCAACGCGTTCATGTAACAGGAGGCACCAATGGCATACTGGTCAGTTCATTGCGCGAACATCGCCCCTTTACCCCTTCATTTGTAGGCCGTGCAGAAGATCAATGCTATATTCTTTCTGTCTTGAATTCAGGATCGTCTCCAAGGCTGGCTTACCTTCATGAAGATGGACTGATAATGAGACACGACAAAGAAGCATTTGCCCAGGATGCCATCAAGGCAGCAAAATTTGGAAATTTAGTGGGTGATTATATCCGTATCCTTTATTTTTCAGAATATGCCAATGCATTGACTGATGATGTCCAAAATTTAAAAAACCTTGTTAATCCATTCACGGGTTGTTTCATATCCAGGATCCCGGTGACCGTGTGCATGATGCGCTTTGCACTTAAAGGAGCCGGCTTTTTTGAAAACAACGAGGAAGAATTGGGAGAGCGGTTTTTCTACGAGAATATTTCACGCCTGCAAAATGCCATTGATTTCATCTCCGGCAACCCGAGTCAACTAAAAAAACAAATTGATATTGAACGTAAAGGTTGGGATTTGTTTTATGATGCATTGGATTATATTGAATCTGCTTTAAAACAAAATGATAAAACCGCGGTGTTAATGCAGGAAAAGGCCAGGGATATTATTGGCAACACGAAAATACACATTTATTAATGCAATGCCTTGTTTTGATGTAGTTTTGATGTAGTTTTAACGTGTAATAGATTTTCTAATGCATATTTGGTGCTACACACGTTGTTCATTTCTGACCTGACTCATTCCCATCAGGAAGGATGATTGACATGTTGGCCTTTATTCACGAATGATATAATAAAATACTCTGACAGATAAAGAATAATGCTGTTCTTTTAAGACAGTCATCTACCGTTTATAAGTATACTTATCAAATACAATATCCCGGTAAATATTACCCAAAAAATCATACACGGTCTTTTTAAAACAAAATTAAAAGCATCTGCCAGAGTAGATAGATCATGTTTACACGTCATACATTACCGTATGCACGTGTTATCAAATCATAAACATTTACATGTTTTTGACATAAAACTCGATGGTTTTCTCACTTTGGTTTCCCAGTTTATCCTCACATATAATCTTTACACTATAATGTTTTTGTTCTTTAAACATGCTGGCTTCAGAAACATCTAATGTATGAGGGCTGGAATATTCATTTAATTTATTGTCATTAATAGAATAATTGATTCTTGCTGTCCCGCATTTTTCGTCAGTGGCACCAATATAC
>CAYPTK010000043.1:0-16322 GCA_964413555.1 uncultured Bacteroidales bacterium
TGTAATAGATTTTCTAATGCATATTTTGGGTTAAATGAATCAATATTTTAGATCACCTTAGTATACCACGAAACGTTGATGTCCTGAACAAACCTAAACGCTTGCTCCCACTTTCCCGTGACAATGTTTATATTTTTTACCACTGCCACAGGGACATGGATCATTTCTTCCTACTTTTTTCTCTTTGCGGACCGGTTGGGCCTGGCCATCATCCTGCCGGTTTCCGGCTTGTCGGTTATTGCTTCCCGGGACAATATCCTCTTTGGATGTTTCAAATTCACTGAGATCAAGTCGTTCAGGCGGACGTGCTTCTTTAACATTGCTTGCATCCTGCAATGGGATGTATGCTTTCATCAGTGTACTGATGATTTCTTTGTTAATCCTGTCATTCATTGATCTGAACAAATCAAATGATTCGAGCTTGTAAATCAATAACGGGTCTTTTTGTTCATATGAAGCATTTTGTACTGACTGCCTGAGTTCATCCATCTCACGAAGATGCTCTTTCCATGCTTCATCAATTGTCACGAGTACAATGGTCTTCGAGTAGTCTTTCACGAGGGTTTCCCCGGAATTCTCATAATTATCTTTCAGGTTTGTAACGATTTGGAATGTTCTTGCCCCGTCAGAAATAGGCACCACGATATTCTCGTATTGGTGCGACTGGCGTTGATATACATCTTTAATTACCGGGAATGCCTGTTTAGCAATAGCTTCCGTTTTTCTCTGGTGTGTTTTAATAACATCATCATAAATTTTATCCACCAGTTCATTTTCATTGATCTTCAGATACTCGTTTTCATCAACAGGTGATTCGACAGACAGGAGCCTGAGCAATTCCATATTAAAAACACCAAATTCCGAGTTGCCGTAATGCTCTTCTACAATACTTTCACATACACTGCGCATCATCTCTGCCAGGTCTACACTTAACCGTTCGCCATACAATGCATGAGACCGTTGTTTATATATCTTTTCACGTTGTGAATTCATGACATCGTCATATTCCAACAGCCTTTTCCGCATTCCAAAATTATTTTCTTCAACTTTTTTCTGCGCGCGTTCAATAGACCGTGAAATCATGGGATGTTGTATTTCTTCTCCTTCTTTTAATCCCATTCGATCCATGAATGAAGCGATTCGATCTGAACCGAACAGCCTCATGAGGTCATCTTCAAGGGAAATAAAAAATTGTGAAGAGCCGGGGTCTCCCTGACGTCCTGCACGGCCACGTAACTGTCTGTCAACCCGCCTGGCCTCGTGACGTTCCGTCCCGATGATGGCAAGTCCGCCATTTTCCCGGACCTTACTCTCGAGTTTAATGTCTGTACCACGTCCGGCCATATTCGTGGCAATGGTTACCATGCCTGTTTTTCCGGCTTCTGCAACAATTTCTGCCTCGCGTTGATGCATTTTCGCGTTCAACACGTTGTGTTTAATGCCCCGTAGTTTCAGCATGCGACTCAACAGTTCAGACACTTCTACGGATGTTGTTCCCACGAGTACAGCCCGTTCTTTTTTAAGAATTTCCTGAACTTCGTCTATGACATTCTCGTATTTTTCTTTTTTTGTTTTATATATTAAATCATTTCGGTCATCTCTAACCACCGGCCTGTTGGTCGGGATCACTACAACATCCAGCTTATAAATATTCCAGAGTTCACCTGCTTCTGTTTCAGCTGTCCCGGTCATCCCGGCTAACTTATGATACATCCTGAAATAATTCTGCAATGTAATGGTCGCGAACGTCTGGGTCGCTTCTTCCACTTTAACACGTTCTTTCGATTCAATGGCCTGGTGCAACCCGTCGGAATACCTTCTTCCTTCAAGGATACGTCCTGTTTGTTCGTCAACAATTTTCACTTTATTATCCATCACCACGTATTCGGTATCTTTTTCAAACATGGTATAGGCGCGAAGTAATTGCTGGATGGTATGTATACGCTCGGATTTAATGGCAAAATTCTGCATTAACTTATCCTTTTTCGCTACTTTTTCAGCATTGCCCAGGTCTAATTTTTCAATTTCTGCAATTTCCGATCCTACATCCGGTAAGATAAAAAATTCCGGGTCATCAGATTCTGATGTAATCAGGTCAATTCCTTTTTCTGTAAGTTCTATGCTGTTCAATTTTTCATCTATCACGAAAAACAGGTCATCGGTTACTTTATGCATATGCTTTTGATTCTCCTGCATATAAACATTTTCTGTTTTTTGGAGTAATGCTTTATGCCCTTCTTCACTTAAATAACGAATCAATGCTTTATTTTTTGGCAATCCCTTGAAAGCCCTCAGGAGCATAAAACCACCCTTGCTGGTATCTCCTTCATTAATGAGTTTTTTTGCATCGGCAAAAATAGTATTGAACAAATCTTTTTGTGCCCTGACAAGGCGTTCCACTTTAGGGCGTAATTCTTCAAATTTTTGGGTATCGCTTTTGGCAATTGGCCCTGAAATGATCAGGGGTGTCCGGGCATCATCAATTAAAATAGAATCTACCTCATCAATAATGGAATAATGGTGGCGCCGTTGAACAAGGTCTCTCGGGTTAATGGCCATGTTGTCGCGTAAATAATCGAACCCGAACTCATTGTTGGTTCCAAAAGTAATGTCAGCCCTGTATGCACGTCGGCGTTCTTCTGAATTGGGTTGATGCTTGTCAATACAATCAACTGTTAGCCCGTGAAACTCGTACATGGGACCCATCCATTCGGCATCACGCTTGGCCAGGTAATTATTCACTGTAATCATATGCACTCCTTCGCCGGTTAATGCATTTAAAAATACCGGCAGTGTTGCAGCAATGGTCTTCCCTTCGCCGGTTGCCATTTCAGCAATTTTTCCCTGGTGCAATACCACGCCGCCAATCAACTGTACATCATAATGGACCATATCCCAGTTTACTTCATTCCCGCCTGCTGTCCAACGGTTATGCCAAATCGCTTTATCTCCTTTTATGTCAATACTGTTTCTTTCAGCAGCCAGGTTCCTGTCAAATTCTGTGGCCGTGACTTCCACGGTTTCATTTTCTTTAAACCTTCTGGCTGTATCTTTGACAATCGCGAATGCACGGGGCAGCATCTCTTCCATCTTATCCTTTAACTTTTTGTCAATTTCTTCTTTTATTTTATCTACCTGGTCATATATTTCCTCTTGTTTATAAATATCGGCCTCTTTGTCTGCTGTTTCTTTCAATTCATCAATATGGGTACGTTCATCTTTTACTGCATCATTCAATGCTTCTTTTACCTTCCGGGACTCTTCCCGTAATTCATCATTTGATAATTTTTTATATTCTTCAAAATATTGATTAATCTGCTCAACAAGGGGCATGATTTCTTTAATATCACGCTCATATTTATTTCCAAATAACTTTGATAATATTTTAGTAACTATATCCATATTTATATTAATTTTAATTTATTTTCTATATTGCTTTAAAATTTCTTATTCTATATTTTAACAAAAATAATTTTTTTAATCTATTTTTATAACAATTATTTTATATTTTTATTTTGAAATCTATATGCTTGTTTTGAACGTGTATTATTTTTAATCTCATTTACATTCATTTAAAAACAGGTACTAATTTGCTATAAATAATATATCAATGAAAATCAAAATTTCCATTATCTTACTTCTCTTCATCAACAGCACCATCCTGTTTCCCCAGAAAACCCAGCCGGATCACGAAGAGAGCCACCCGGGATACAAACCATTGCCATTCGAATTAAATTTTGAACATCTGGATTTGACAAAAATCCACAGAACATTAAAGTCAGGCGAATTACCATCCCGGTATGATCTGAGAGAAGAAGGTTTGATTACAAGCGTGAAAAACCAGGGTGGTACTTTCGGGGGCAATTGTTGGTCGTTTACTGCTTTGGGAGCCGTTGAATCGCAATGGCTAAAAATGGGGTATGATACATTTGATTTATCTGAACAAAATTTAGCAACGTGCCACGGGTTTGAATGGGGATACGGGGAAGGTGGCAATGATTTCCTGGCACTGGCATATTTAACCCGGCTGCAGGGGCCTGTTTTAGAAACAGATGACCCTTATGATGCAAATGACACCAATCAATTGAATTGTGAAACATGCCACGAGCCCGTGGCGTATGTTACTGATGCACGATGGCTGCCAAAAAACAATCAATTGATCAAACAAACCATATATGATTATGGAGCCATTTCCGTGAGCATGTACTGGAATAATTATTCTTATCATGCCGAACCATATTACAATTATTTTTATAGTGGCAACAGCAATGTCAATCACGCGGTTATCATTGCCGGTTGGGATGATAATTATCCCACTCCTACCGGGGCAGGAGCATGGATCGTTAAAAACCAATGGGGCAGTGACTGGGCCGACAGCGGGTATTTCTATATAGCATATGAGGATGCAAAAATTGCCAAAACAGCTTCTTTTTACCCGGTAAAAAAATCGTTGAATGCCATTCATAAAATTTATTATTATGACACGCTGAGCGCGATACGCATGACCGGGTTCACGAATGAATCTGCATACGGGCTAACCAGGTTCACCACGAACAGCACGGAATTTATTCATAAGATAGGTACTTTTACAGCTTCTGCCGGGAGCATTCTTGATATTGAAATTTATGAAGAAAAAGACGGGAATAATTTAAGTGGATTATTATATGCTTCACGAAACAATTACTGCCCTTTGCCGGGATATTACACGTTTGATGTAGCCGCGGAAGTATCGGGTGATTTTTACGTGAAAGTGAAATATTTTGCCCCGGGAGAGACCGATGTCTTACCCATTGAAATACCTGCTAATAAAACATTTGCCGACCCTCACGTCTTAACCGGAGAAGGGATCAAAAACCCGGGATTCACGTTAGATTTTAGAACACTTCCCGGGATTCCCGGGTTAGAAAATACATTTCCGGCCGACAGTGCCAAGAATGTATCCATTCATACTCCTGTCATGTTTTCAATGAACCAGGCATTTGATTCCCTGAATTTTTCGGGTATCATGATTGCTTCGCCAACCGATACCCTGCAAAATCTTACTTTTGATATTGATACTGTAACACGATCAATTCACGTGGCTTATCCCGATTCAATGGAATATAACACGACCTATACCGTGTTGATTCCTGACAGCATGGTTTTAAATGATCACCTGGCAGTAAACCGCGATACTTCATGGCAATTCACCACCATTGCAACCGGCGGTATTCACCCTGAAATTTATCAACCACTTCCTTTCAGCAA
The DNA here is from genome assembly GCA_964413555.1 of uncultured Bacteroidales bacterium. GTDB lineage: Bacteria > Bacteroidota > Bacteroidia > Bacteroidales > JBBRXJ01 > CAYMKE01. The sequence goes on from CAYPTK010000043.1 coordinate 5,248, forward strand.
TGATCATCATCCTGATTCCGCGCTGTATATCAAAATGAATGACTCCGTGTTGGCCAATGACATTAATAAGGTCATGTTAACGAAGTCCTCCCCCGGGGAACAAATCAATTTACAGGTTCAACTTCTTCAGGATCACGAAACACTAAAAATCATACCGGCTTCTCTTGAATATTCAACACGGTATGATCTCGTGCTCATGGATTCAGCTATCGTTTCTCGAAATGATTCTTCTCCTGTCGCTGATTTTTCTTTACATTTCTCTACAATACCCGGGAAACCCGTCCTGACAAAACAATACCCGGTTCATAACGCTAAATCTGTATCCATCAACACGTCCGTGTATGGGAAATTTAACCAGGAATGTACCGATGCAGGGCTTTCTGTTAAACTGGTTGACGATCAAAATTCCGTTACAGGCATTGACTCGATTGCCTGGGATGAACATGCAAACAATTTCATACTTTATCCACGAGGACTCGAGTATAATACCATGTATTCAGTAATCATTGCTGACAGCAGTGTTGTCAACAATGAACAGGAGTACAATGATACGATTGCCTGGTCTTTTCATACAGCAACAGAAGCTCAACCTGTTGTCCAAACATCCTGCCGGCAACTGGAAACAAAATTATCGTCAGATTCTCTGCTTCAAATTGTTTTTAGTGAAAACATAGAATATTTAGATACGACAGGCATTCTTGTTTTCAATAATGAAGATACCTTAAATGCTGATTTTAAAGAAGTCAAAGGCCGGACATTGACCGTTGAAATCCCAACACTTGAGCAAAACACCACGTACACGTTTAAAATCAATGATTCTACCTTACAAACCACCGGGATGAACTGGATTAGTGGAAACGGGATAGTTTGGGAAGCTGCCGGTAAAGGCATCACCCAACATTATCATGATTTGTGTATCAGGGCTTATTCCGATACATCGGGTAACCCTGTTGCATTGTTTACTTCGAATAAGCAAAAGGTATGCCCTCGAGACACGGTCATCCTTTCTGACTTTTCTGCAGGAAATATAACCGGGTATGCATGGGATTTTGGAGAGGATGCTGTTCCTTCCACTGCTAACACCCGAGGCCCTCATAAAATAGTTTATCAATCGGAAGGGCTTAAATCGATATCATTGATCGTTGATGACGGAACAAACGCGGACACGTTAGATAAATTTAATTTCTTGTCTGTCACGGATAATATTCATGTATATATTCCTGAAGATGAAAAGGAAATTCCATTGGGCAAATCAGATACCATTAAAGCTTTTGGAGCGGATACTTATAAATGGTTTCCAACCTATGGACTGGATACGTCCGGGGGAGGCAGCGTGGTTTTAACGCCTGTTGAAATGGGAGATTATGTTTATTACGTGTATGGTACACAGGGGCATTGTAGTAATCTGGACTCCATCGTCATTCATGCCACGCGAAGGCCCGTGAATGATGATGCCTGTAGTGCAGATACGATTATCCCGGGGATTAATGGCCCGTATACCAATGTGAATGCATCGGTGGAAATCAACGAGCCTCACCCCCCTACTCCATATTCCCCGTCAAATCCCTCGCTGGGTTGTAACACGCAATCCACGTGGTGCAAAGAATACAATTATGAAACACTGGCTAACAGTATATGGTTTACATTTACTGCCCCGGCTTCCGGGAAAATATCACTGGGCACGAAAGCTCCTTCATCAGATACTGAAAAAGAATTTGATACCCAGATTGCCCTTTATAAAGCCAAAACATGCCAGGACATTTTATCCGGCAATTACACCCTGATTGCAGCCAATGATGATCATTTTGGATGGCAACATCACTTCGCTGCAGGGATTGAATTGATTGATACGCTTACACCCGGTGCAACTTACTGGCTGCAACTCGATGGCAGTGCACGTGGAGAAGAAGGTGAATGTTATATTACATTTAGTGAATACCTCCTGGACATTAAAGAACCGGAAGGCCGGGAAAAAAATGATATTTTATTGTTTCCCAACCCCTGTATTGACAAATTCAATATCATCGTGTCCGGTTCCATGGTTTTTCCTCTTTCTTTAAACATTGTAGATATGAAAGGTTCTCCTGTTTTACAAACAGAGATTAAATCCAAATCAGCCCTGCATGATATAAATGTAAACAATCTAAAATCAGGGACTTATGTTGTCACCATCACGGACAGGCACCAGATTTATCATAACTTATTAATAATAAATTAACACTGTATTTTATTTTAAAAAGGTAAAATTAATGTAGTATTACTAAACGAACGCGTCAAATGAAGAACTTATTTTCGTGGATATTATGTATGTTGGCCTGTGGATTATCTTTTTCTCAAATCCGTTATCACCACCAATATTCAGAAGAAGACCTGATGGACATAGGAATGACAAACATCCCTTTCATCGAGCTGCCTTCCTTTAACGTGCAGGAAGACATGAGAAAATCAGCAGTCAATACATGTAAGAACCATTTAAAAACGTTTCATTTTGCAAAAACATTTGATGTCAATTATGATATTCATAATTCAGGAGTATGGGACACGCTTGCTAATGGAAACAAGGTATGGTATATAGGATTCACGAGTCCGGGAGCCTATTCAATAACCATGATATTTAATCAATACAAACTCCCCGCCGGCGGCAAAGTATACATATATAACCCGGGGATGAAAACCATATTAGGAGGGTTTACACATCAAAACAATAAGAAAAGCGGCATATTGCCAATTTCCCCGGTACCCGGTGATTCTGTCATTATAGAATACCACTTGCCGTTTCATGTAAGCAACCCGGGCAAATTAAAAATCAAAACCATAGGCCATGATTATAAGAACATCATGAAAAAATTAACATTAAAGGATGGCAACTTTGGATCATCCGGTAATTGTAATGTAGATATTCTTTGTCCTATTGCAGATCCCTGGAAGGAAGTCAAAAATTCAGTATGCCGTATACTTTACGGGGCAAATGAATTATGCTCCGGGGCATTGTTAAATAACACGGGCTACAATGGTAAACCGTATATATTAACCGCCAATCATTGTTTGAATAATGAATCCAAAGCAAACAGTGCCATCTTTTTCTTTGAATATGAAAGCCCGGTTTGTAATGGCCCCGACGGTTCTTCATCCAAGTCAATAGCCGGGGCATCATTAAAGGCTACAACAGGTGATCTTGACTTTGCACTTGTATTAGCGAGTGAAAATCTACCATTAAGCTATAAGCCGTATTATGCCGGGTGGGATGCCCGGGTATTAAGTGGCGGGACGCTACCCCAAAACACGGCCTGCATCCATCATCCCAATGGAGACGTGAAAAAAATAGCTTTTGATGATGATTCACCGAGCACGGCTTCATACGGGTCTGGATATGCCAGTTTTTCACATTGGCTGATTCATAACTGGGAAGAAGGTACCACGGAAAACGGTTCATCAGGCTCCCCGTTATTCAGTGACAGCCAACGTGTAATAGGTGATTTAACAGGCGGTGAAGCCAATTGTGGCGACCCTGTTAATGATTACTTCGCGAAATTCTCGCGTTCATGGGATGATTACAGTGAACAAAACCAGCAGTTAAAACATTGGCTTGACCCGGTCAATTCGGGAGTTAAGTACCTTGATGGATATAATCCAATCTCGAATTTATGCGATACAATCAATAATATCATGCAGGATGATTCTATTGTTTTGTATACTCAAAATAATGAATACATCACGGGCCATAATTCAAACCAATATTTACAATTTGCTGAATACATGAAAATTTCAGGTGAAAATAACTTTATCGCGGGAGCCTTATTGCATGTAGCCCGATCACATACTGGAAGCCAACTGTCAAGGATATCTGTTAAAATATGGGACGATGGAACGTATCCCGGTGATGTCATTACTTCAAAAGACGAGTACATCAGTAACATCCCGGAAGATGCTTATTATTTTATTTCATTTGACACGGTTCACCATTTAAACAATAATTTTTACATCGGGTACCGTATATATTATACAAATCCCGATACATTTGCCGTGTACCAAACACTTGACCGGCAGGATACATTAAATAATTCAGCTTTTATTTATGAAAATTCCAGTTGGTCAGGTTACAAAGAAAAATTTGGTTTAAATACATCACTTGACATCAGTGCCGTGGGATGTAATTCATACTACGCCAATATTTCCCATCCCGATGTTATCAAAGAGAAAGGGCCCCGATTGTATCCGAACCCCACTTCCGGATATTTATATATTGATTCACCAGGAGGCCAAAAAATCAATGCAGTTACGCTGTATGATTTAACCGGGAAACAAATGGATGAATTTACATCATTGCATCCATCGAATCAACCTGTTCAAATAAATGTTAACCATCTCAAACCGGGGATTTATCTTGTAAAAATAAACATTGAAACAGCAGTCATAACAAGGAAAATTATTATTAATGAATAAATCATGTAACCATTATTATTTTATCTCGTAGAAGAAAGTGAATTACATGATGTTAAAGATTTATATGGTGTTAATCTTTTTTAACGGCTGCTTTAATTAGCAGCCGTTTTTTTATTACTCAATATTTATCTGTGCTATTCTATACTAAAATTAATTAGTTTTTCTTGTAATTCTTGCCTGCTATGATCACCCGTTATCACTTTCAGAAGCTTTTCAACTTGCGGGGTGACTTGGGGGGTATCCTGGGGGGCGGCCTTTTCAATAGCCGGAAACACCATCCGCAAAAAATTCTCAGAAAAGTTGAAACATTCTTTTCCGTACGTCTCCAAAATACGGGGAATGCCCGAACCCAACTGCTCTACCATTTCCAAATCCTTGTAAATCCGCATCAATTCTTTGTTGCGGGGAATTGTCCAAGATAACTCTCATGCACCCGCTGTCTTCCAGAAGACCCGACCATACTGCTTATAGTTTTTAGCCATATATTTTTGTTTACACAAATATAACATAAACATACAGATAACAAAAATTTGAATATTTACAAGCGATTATAAACGGCATTAAGAGAAAAAACACCAAATAAATATACATCTATTCTTTAAAAGAATTAAATTTGCACTTAATTTATTGGTCCAGTAGTTCAACTGGATAGAATATCAGATTCCGGTTCTGAAGGTTGGGGGTTCGAGTCCCTCCTGGATCACGAAATAAATTAGAGCAAAAGAAGCAAGAGCATACAGTGATATGCTCTTGTGAAACAGGCCTTCCCCCTGCTCTCTCGCGAAGGCTCGTGAACACGTTGAATGATGAATAATAAGGAGGGGGACAAAGGTGATTTATAAACTTTTAGCCGGGAAGTTTTACATCCGCTAATTTATAGACTTCCTGTTTTTATAAAAAGTATTGTTTTTTTAGTTAAAAAAATTTGAATAAATGGAAATAAATGCTTTATTTTGCACTTCAAAAAATTATAATCACACAGGATCATGACTAAAACGTGTCAAATAACAGGCAAAAAGGTAATCACGGGGAATAATGTATCGCATTCACACAAGAAGACAAAACGTACATTTCACCCGAATATTTCCAAAAAGAAATTCTACCTCCCGGAAGAGGATAGATGGATTCAATTAATTGTTTCAAACAACGGGTTGCGTATAATCAATAAAAAAGGGCTTGCAACAGCACTGAAAGAAGCAAAAGAAAAAGGCTATATACAAACATACTAAACTTTATAAATAAAGAATCATGGCAAAAAAGAGCAAGGGTAACAGGATACAAATAACCCTCGAATGTACAGAACAAAAGAATACGAATGTTCCAGGCATTTCCAGGTATGTAACAACAAAGAATAAAAAAAATACAACAGGCCGTCTTGAATTAAAAAAATACAATCCTTATTTAAAAAAAGTAACGGTTCATAAAGAAATAAAATAATATAACCATGGCAAAGAAAACTGTATCGTCCAAAAGGACTGAAACCAAACACGTGAAGGTAATCAGAATGATCAAATCTGAAAAAACCGGTGACTATAGAATTAAAGAAAATATTATTGACAAAGATGAAGTAAAAAATTTCTTAGGCAATAAATAATATACAGGAACAAGACATACTTTAAAAGCTTTCTTTAATTCTCAAGGGTTAAGAGAGCTTTTTTTATTTAATCACCAAAAATATCTATTCTTATTTTTTTCAAACGCCAACATAAAGACAAACAAGAGGAACCTTCATCGAACAAGCTCGAAAAAGGGATGGAGAAAACCAAAGAAGGTTTCCTGAAAAAACTTTCGCGTGCTGTAGCAGGTAAATCAAAGGTTGACGACGACGTGCTTGACAATCTTGAAGAGGTATTGATATCATCTGATGTTGGGGTTGATACCACGTTAAATATTATTGAACGTATAGAGAAACGGGTTGCTACAGACAAGTATATGAATACGGTTGAACTGAATAGTATTTTAAAAGAAGAAATAACCGCGCTACTTAAAGAAACCGAAAGCCAGGACAGCCTTGATTTTTTTGAATCAACACTCCCAAAAAAGCCTTATGTAATCATGGTCATGGGTGTTAATGGGGTTGGCAAAACCACGACCATTGCAAAATTGGCTTATCGTTTTAAACAAGCAGGTAAAAAAGTATACCTTGGTGCAGGCGATACATTCAGGGCAGCAGCGATTGAACAACTCGACAAATGGGCACAACGAATTGATGTTAAGCTCATTAAACGAACAATGGGTGCTGACCCGGCTTCTGTTGCTTATGATGCCATAGAGTCTGCAATGGCGAATGACATTGATGTAGTGATCATAGATACCGCCGGGAGGCTTCATAATAAAGTGAATTTAATGAATGAATTGGGCAAAATCAAACGCGTTGTAAAAAAAATCATGCCCGACGCACCACATGAAGAATTATTGGTGTTGGACGCGTCTACCGGGCAAAATGCATTTGAACAGGCAAAACAATTCATCGAGGTGACCAATATCAATACACTGGCTGTAACAAAACTTGATGGCACTGCCAAAGGCGGGGTGGTCATTGGTGTTTCTGATAAATTCAAACTGCCGGTAAAATATATCGGAGTTGGCGAACAATTTGAAGACCTCAGGGTATTTGACAGAACAAAATTTGTAGATGCTTTGTTTGAATAAACCAGGGGTCAAAGGACACGAACCAATATGCTTCAAACCTTTCAAAATTATTATATAACGGATGAAATCCATTAACATTATCACGCTGGGTTGTTCAAAAAATCTTGTTGACTCGGAGATCATCCTGAATAACCTTGAAGGGAATGGTTATACAATATATCATGATGAAAATAAAACAGCCGATATTGTCATTATCAACACGTGTGGTTTTATCAATGATGCAAAACAAGAATCCATTGACATGATCCTTCATTTTGCCGAACTAAAGAAACAAAACAAGATCAAAGAACTCATAGTCACGGGATGCCTGTCACAACGTTACAGGGAAGAATTACAAGAAAGCATGCCCGAAGTAGATGTTTTCTGGGGTGTTTATGACCACCAACAACTCATTCAACACGTTACAAAAAAAAACAGGGATGTCAAACCCAGGTCATGTATAACCACGAATCATTATGCTTATCTTAAGATTTCGGAAGGTTGCAGCCGTCATTGTTCTTTTTGTGCTATCCCCATGATCAAAGGAAAACATCACTCCTATCCCATGGATAATATCATTAAAGAAGCTCGAATACTGGCCGAAAACGGGGTAAAAGAATTGATACTGATTGCACAAGACCTGACGTATTACGGGAAAGACCTCTATGGACAACCGATGCTTCCAAAATTGATTCAAAAACTTACTAAAATCAAAAATATTCAGTGGATCAGGCTACATTATTTATTCCCGGCCAATTTTCCCATGGAATTATTAGATGTCATACGCGATGAACCAAAGGTGTGCAAATATATAGATATTCCATTCCAACACGTGAGCGATCACATGCTTACCATGATGAATCGTGGAACTACAAAAGATAAATCAATTCAATTATTGCATACCATCCAAAAAATGCTCCCGGAAGCTGCCACCCGTACCACGTTGCTGGTAGGCCACCCGGGTGAAACAGAAGAAGATTTTAACCAGCTTTATGAATTTGTTCAATCTGCGAAATTCGATAAACTTGGTGTTTTCGTGTATTCACATGAAGAGGGTACAATTGCCGGGGAACAATACACGGACAATGTCCCGGATTCCGTCAAAGAGGAACGAAAAGAAAAGATCATGGCATTGCAACAGGACATTTCACTGGCACTAAACAGGAAAAAGGTCAACCTTAACTACACTGTTTTGATTGACCGTCATGAAGATACCCGGGCGATAGGACGCACCCAATATGACTCTCCTGAAGTGGATGGAGAAGTATTGATAGAAGACCCTGACCATCAATTGATACCAGGAAACTTTTATAATGTTAAAATGGTGAATGCTGATGAATATGATGTATATGGTGAAATAACATAATTAGAGTTCGTCTATAATGTCCGCTAACCCCGGTACAGTCATTCTTCCTTACGGGGCAGGCTTCGTTACGTTTGCCCCAAAATTGCTCATTTACACCAATAAACTGCGCAATTTGGGGCTTCACAAGCCTCGAATTCTCCATCATAAAGATTTTAACATGCAGACATATTTTCAGGAGGTTCCATCATAATAGAGGTTAGAACTTCACCCCAATCACCAAAACATCATCAACCTGTTCATAGTCACTTTTCCATTGATCAAAAAACCTTTCGAGTTTCATTTTTTGAACCTTCATTTCTTCTTCGTGAATACTTAATAATAATTGTTGAAATGGCTTGTATTTAAATTTTTTCCCTTTATCTCCTCCAAACTGGTCAGCAAAACCGTCTGAAAAAATATAAAACACATCCCCGGGTTCAAGTGATAATTCATAATTCGTGAAAGGCAGGTTGACATTCTGATGAATACCTATTGGCATACGATCACCTTTATATATTGTCAATTCACCATTTTTTATCACGTACATAGGATTGTTGGCCCCGGCAAACTGAAGTGTTTTCGTGTTGTTATCTACAATACACAAGGCAATATCCATGCCGTCTTTGGCCTCGCCCTCTTCCCCGCTTTGTCGTAGTGATTGGATAATATTTTTCCGAAGCTCATTCAATATTTCACTTGCTTTCAATTTTTTGAACGCATTCATGATTTCATTCAGGAAAGCTGTGCCAAGCATGCTCATAAACGCGCCCGGCACTCCATGCCCTGTACAGTCTGCTGCTGCAATCACCTGCATCCCGTTATTTTTAGCGCCCCAATAATAGTCACCACTTACAATGTCCTTTGGTTTGAATAATATAAAATGGCCCTGGAAATAATCACCAATAAAATCAAGCGGGGGCAATACTGCTGTCTGAATCCTGCTGGCATAATGAATGCTGTCAGTAATGGCCGTGTTTTTTTCTTCTATGAGCTCCTTTTGTGTTGTAATTTCTTCTTTTTGAGTTAAAATCTCTTCATTTTTATGTTCAAGGTCTTTATTTTTTTCTTCAATCTCATGTTTTTGTTTTTTTAATTTCAGGTTTTTCTTTCTCACGGTGAAGAGGCTTGCCAATATTAATATCGCGATAAGAGCCAGGGAACCTGTCATCCAAAGAATTCTTTTCCGGGCTTCATTTTGTCTTTCAATTTCAAGTTGTTGTTTTTCTTTTTGAGTTTCAAGCAATGTAATTTTTTGTTCTTGTTTCTTCTTTTCAGCCTCTTCTTTTTTTAGTTTAAGTTCCTGTATTTGCTTTTCATTTTCCAATGCCCTGATCCGTTTTTGCCTGAGTTCCGATTCATGTTTTTTCCGGGTCAATGCAATTTCTTTTTCTAACCGCTCCTGTTCCAATTCAAGGCGTTCTCTCTCTAATTGTTCCATTTCCCGTTTTCGCTCGAGCAATTCAATTTCCTGTGCTCTTTTTTTCAATAACAGGTCTTTCATTTCTTCATCTGCAATGGATAATTTCAATTGCTTTTCTGATTTTTCCAGCTCATAACGTTTTTGAGCCAGTTCACGGTTTTCCATCCGTTCTTCAAACGATAGTGAATCTTTCAGATCAAGATGTCTTTCATAATATTCCAACGCGGTAATGTAATCATTTCCTGCTTTTAAAATTCTGGAATATGTTTGATAACATTCTTTTAAAATGGCTTTGTCTCCTGATTTCTTCGCGGTAGTAATAGACTGATTACTAAAATATTCAGCATTATAATAATCTTCAATCCCAAAGTATAACAATGCTATAATATTCTCTACCCTTGCCTGTTTTTCATATTTTTCAACCGATTTTAAAATCATTGTTGCTTTTTGTAAATACAATACAGCCTGTTCAATCTCGTTCATGTTTTGATATGCAATACCAATATTGATCATTATACTGGCTTCTTCATCTTTAGAAAAACCTGTCTCCCGTCCCATTTCCAATGCTTGTTTAAATGCTGAAACGGCTTTCCCAGGCTGTTTTAAACGTACATGATTGTAAGCGATATTATTCAATGTCCTGGCAATGTTCAATGAATCGTCCCACTCTTTATACATTGAATAGATTTTATTATTGTAATTCAGCGCGTTTTCATATTCTCCTGTTTTATCATAGAGCTCACTCAAATACCGAAGAGCCCGTGTATAATTTAATGTACCCTGATGATGGTTAATACATGATGTTTCCAATTGTTTAAACACATCTATGGCTGTTTGATAACTTCCCTGCCTGAAATGACAAAGGCCGATATTCTCCAACATGATGGCTGTTTCCAGGGTATCCCGTGATTCTTCGCTTAACAGGTCATATGCCTTGTTATAGTATTCTGCTGCTTTTTCATATGCTCTTACATTGTAATATATATCTCCTACACGTGAGTATATGGCTTTTAACCTGGAAGATTTATCGAGTTTTTCATACACGTTTGCAGCTCTAATATAATAATGTATTGTACTTTCACGCGAGCCGGTATGTTCTTTTGCTCGTGCAATAAGGTAAAGGTTATCTGCTTTTAATGCCTTCAAATCATGGTCAACATCTATTTTAAAAGATTTTTCACTTTACCGTGAGGCATGAGTATAGTTATTACCAGTAAATAAATCAACAGCATTTTT
>CAYPTK010000044.1:0-4946 GCA_964413555.1 uncultured Bacteroidales bacterium
CAAAATTATGTATTAGAACTTCGTAATGTGTAATAGATTTTCTAATGCATAATTTTGGGTTAAAACATTAGGCGTTTTTCAGGTCAAGGCAACAAGACACTGAATACTGTTTCCGCTGAAATTACTATTTTCGCGAAAATTGCAGTAGTACTAAAAATTTTATATTTTTATGTTCTTTTTGAATATTGTCTGACATGCATTCATAAACGGATGATACAATAAACTTTATACAATGTTTTTAAAAATTGGAATCCCGGTTCTTGATCTTGTAATTATCATTGCCTACCTTTTAGGCATCCTGACGATTGGCGTATTGGTAGTTAGAAAATTAAAGATGACCAGCAATGCTTATTTTTTAGCGGGCCGTTCGTTGAATTGGGCATTGATTGGCGCGGCATTATTTGCTTCCAATATCTCCACGATTCATATGGTCGGGCTTGCATCCGCGGGATTTGAGGATGGCTTAGTACAAGGGAACTTTGAATGGATGGCTGCTTTTTTATTGATCATCCTCGGGTTGATATTTGCCCCGTTCTATTTTAAAAACAAGATATCTACCCTGCCTGAATTTTTGGAAAAAAGATATAGCGGGACAGCCCGTTCACTATTGGCATTCCTGGCCATCATGGGTGCATTGTTCATGCATATTGGCATCAGCTTGTACGCGGGCGCCGTGGTGTTTGAGAATTTTTTCGGGATCAGTGTATGGGTTTCTATTATTATCATTTCAGTCATCACATCAATTTACACTATATTAGGCGGATTGAAAGCAGTTGTCGTCACTGAAACGCTTCAGACCATCATCCTGATCATCGGGGCTACGGCCATGGTTATAATAGCTTTTTTCGCGCTGCCTGACAAAGGAATTACCAGTCTGGCCGAATTAAAAGCAGCCCTTAAACCCGGTCAACTTGATTTATTGAGGTCGTATGACAGCAATCCCAAGCTGCCCTGGTACGCGATTATGCTGGGATACCCTGTGCTTGGCCTTTGGTATTGGTGTGCCGACCAAACCATTGTCCAAAGAGTGCTGGGCGCCAGATCATTGAAAGATGCACAGATAGGCCCTATCTTTGCCGGGTTCATAAAAATATTACCTGTCTTTATCATGGTGGTACCCGGTATCTTGGCTTATGTATTATTTGGAGATATTATTACCGATCCGGACGACACGCTACCCACCCTTATAACCGAACTACTGCCAACAGGTTTGATCGGGTTGCTTTCTGCAGCATTACTCTCTGCATTGATGAGTACCATTGCAGCTGCATTAAACAGCTCTGCAACATTGGTTTCGGTAGACATTGTAAAACGTCTTTGGCCAGGGACAAGTGACCGCGGACAAGTCCGCATCGGGCGCTGGACCGCCGGTGTCGTGATGCTGTTAGCCATTGCCTGGTCACCTATGGTAGCCCGTTTTATCAGTATTTTTGATGCCATCAATGAAATCCTGGCTGTGCTATCGCCCCCCATTGCCACGGTATTCTTATTGGGTGTGCTATGGAAACGGGGTAACAGGCAGGCCGCTGAAACAACCATCATCACCGGGTTTATCCTTGGAGTCATTGTATTCCTTGTTGATTTTCCTGCATTCGGTGAAGTGAAACTGATAACAGAAGGATTGAGGACTCCTTACATGTTACAGGCATTTGTATTATTTGCCATCTGTTGCATTGTATATGTAATTGTCAGTTTACTCACCCCTAAACCCGATCCCGAACAAATAAAAGATTTGACTCTTGAAAGCCCGGGTGCTTTTATCACTAAAGGCAGGATCACGGGAATAACAGATCCTCGTATATTGGCAGGTATGTTGTTTGTCGTGATGATAGGTTTGTACGTGATTTTTGGATAGTCAAACTGTAGGTTATGTGATCTCGTTAACAATCACGACATTAATCATTTTAAAACAAACGTGTATATATAAATATACGAAATCACTGATAATATTAATATTACTAATACTCGTTTTTGTATTTGTTTAACAAATGCATGACTCCATTGTTTGTATATGAGCCCATAATCATATGTTTCTGCTTTCCATTTTAACTTTAAATGTTTTTTGGGGAGTTTCCGGGGCATCTAATATTTTTGTTGGATATTCTTTTTTAATAAAAACTGCACACATGGTATTTGAAACATGATACAGGTATTTTCTATATTCCCGTGGTGTTCCATCAAATATGCCTGCTAATACTTCAGGCCTGAATTTCTCAGGGTTACGTGCATAGTCATGCCATACAATAATAGATTCATCATGAATAAGGTGTTTGAATACTTTTTCCGTATCATTTTTAACATATTCATAATGATGGTTTCCATCAATAAATATTAAGTCGAATTTTTTATTTAATTCTTGAAAATCAAAATGTAATGAATTCCCTGTTAAATGTACTATATTGTTCCTGCCTTTAGAAAAAAAACCATGTAAATCAGCATATTTTTCCTCGAGTCCTAATGAAAGTAATTCAGATTTTGATAGATTCAGAGTATAACATTCCTCAGCAATGTCCGCGACATTAATGACACTTTCTCCTCTCCACGTGCCTATCTCAAAATATTTACAGCATTCATATTTTCCCGCTAAGGATTTTAATAATGCAATATCCGTGGGCAGGCAACTCCCGTCTAAAAAAGCAAAACACTCGAGTGTTTCAGAAAAGTTTTGACTGAACTGATTAATGTCTACAACAGGTAATCCATAATTTATATTATACTTTTTTTTAATGTATTTATTCCAAACAACATCATCATTAATAACATTATTTAAAAGCCATGGATTTTTTATTATTTCTAATAATCCTTTAATAGTTTTTCTAAACTTTTTCATTTATTATCAATTTTTACTACAATATTTTGAAAAAGTAACGATCGTGATGAATTTATAGCAGAGTATTGAAACCTGCCTGCTTGCACTTGCCTTGAACAATTCCATGATGCTATCGTCGTTATATTTATTACACGTTTCATAATCACACGCCCGATTTTTTTCAGGTTACACGAGTATAATACATAAAGCATTATTCTATAAATGCTTTATTATTATTCTACTGAAAACTTTTATATTACCCCGCGTCATTCAAAAAGAACGCGTCCATCTCTTCTCACTTCCTTCACTTCATTATTTCCTGCTTTAAAAGCCGTGGCGGTGATCCATGTTTTTGCAGTTTCACGAGGGGCCAGGGTATTCAATGTACCATGTTTTGATTCTGCTTCGAGGGTATGGATACCTGATGTGGATGGCATGATGCAGGTGGTGTAACAATTTCCGTAATGTGGATTCCCGGTGTCACCGTTTGCATTTACCCATAGCAGGCAATATTTAAACATTTCAGGATCCCAGGCAATTCCAAATCCCGTGTTGATAGCAGGGTTTCTCACGGCCATCCAGTTTGACTGTAAATTAGACATCCAGTATAATTCATTGCTCCCCGCGTGGGGTGCTGGTATTTTACGAATGTCAATATCAGCTTCTTTCCCTTTTAATACAGGCCATTGTCCTTTCGTGCCTCGAGAGACCCGAGCGGTATCTGGCTCAAACAGGCACTCGATATCCGCCCCGTTAAAATCAATCACGCAATCTCCTGAAAGAAAAGGATGCCCCAATAAGGGATGATGCCCCCATTGGTATCCTACAGGTTCATTGCCCAGGTTTGTTATTGTTTCCTCGAAACGGATTGCATCAGATTGAGACCTGATTATTAGGGTTCTATTGATCTTGAAAGGAGTTTTAAGGGTTTTTGCCTCAAATGAAATCACCAGTTCTTCTGGTTCATCTTTTATTACTGTAAAACGCCAGGGCAAATATGCAATTTCGTCATACGGTTCAAACCCCATGCCTTTATAATTACATGTCATTCCAACATTGGGAAATGCTTCAAACCATCCTCCATGATATGCCTGGGTGAAAAAGTCCGAATATATCTCGTGTGCTATATCCAGGCTCTTCAATCCGTTATTTGTTCGCCACAGGAATGATGTGTCATTTTTTTTATAAGTGAATTCAGCAATGTCACATCCTTTACCTGGTAAAATGATAATCCGGATCTTTTCATTTTCTATAATCAGCGCCTGGTTGCCTGCCAGTATTACCTCCATGGCCCTGCAGCCATATGTTCTGTCGCTTAAGTATTGCATAGTGACCAGGTATTACTCACCGTTAAATTCTTTCACTGCATCTGTCATGGCGATGATGTTTTCAGGTGGTACATCTGGTAAAATATTGTGAACTGTATTAAAGACAAAGCCACCGCCTTTAGAAAATATTTCCATTCGTTCCAGCACCTGTTTTCTTACTTCATCCGTAGTCCCGTTATTTAATACTGAACGGGTATCTATACCGCCACCCCAAAACGTAATATCATTGCCATATTCTTTTTTCAAATTCACCGGGTCCATTTGGTATGCATTGGTTTGAACAGGATTGATAATATCCAGCCCGGCGTCAATTAAATCGGCCAAAATGGGAAAGATACCCCCGCATGAATGGAGTAAAGTAGCCATGTTGCTGTTGTCCTTGATATATGATATCAGTTTTTTATGCCGTGGTTTAAACAACTGCTGGTAAATGTCTTGCGGCATAAATGGACCGCTATCCATTCCCAGGTCATCGCCTAAACGAATAACATCCACCACATCACCAACAGTAGCACATACTTTTTCAAGGGTTGCCAGGTGGATTTCCATGAGCGCGTCAAGGAGTTTTTCAATGTTCTCCTGGTCAATAAACAGGTCCATGAGGAAGTTGTCCATTCGCCTCAAAAAGGTGCCCCATTCAAACAGGTTACATCCGGCAGTAATTACCAATGCTTTGTCTGTTGTTTCTCTCAGGTGTAGTACATTTTTCCTCAGTTGATCCCAGAATCCCGGATTCCCGGCTTTATCCCACGGGCTGTGTGCCATGGCTTGCCATAAAACTTTATTCATAGCATCCGGAAGGTTTTTGT
>CAYPTK010000044.1:4956-16250 GCA_964413555.1 uncultured Bacteroidales bacterium
TTATCAGGATATCCCTCTATATACGGGAAATATGTTTGATCAAAAAATGTAGCACCCTCGGGTTTACGGGCAATCATATCATTGTCCTGATCATAATTTACCCAGCTTCCGTCGTCTTCCTTTTTAGGTTTGAACCATGTTGGATAATAGGCTTTACTACCATCAGAGAGTATCATTTCATACCAATCATTCATATTTGTATTAAATGTTCTTCCAATGTCCAATACATCTATTCCTAATTGGTCAATAATCTCTTGTTCAGGTTCCGCGAGTTCTTGTACTACATCATATACCAGTGTTTTACTTTGACTAAGTCCCAGCTTTTTCGTGAGGTTTCCGTAAGCAATGGCTGATATGCCGGAGCTGGGTGTTGAGCCAATGTCCACGGGCACTTTGTTCGGCTCTTTATGGGTAATAGCCGCTATTACATTTTCTCGTGATGTCATTTAGTTTATTAGATTTTTTAGTTTTTTATTGTTTGAGATTTAGCTTATTTCTCCTTTTTAGTAATAGAATTTATGCTGTTATGAAAAATGTTTTGCTTCCTTTTATATCGTTCATACATGGGATTGTTGGTTGTATCGGGAGCAGGGTACTGTTTTTGCAAAAAGTGGATGGTGTCCATTGCAGCTGATACTTCAGGATTGTCGAGTGAATCCGTGACATTTATATAAGATAGCTTCCATTCCGATGTATGGACGCATCGCCACAGGCTATCATTTCCATCAAGATAAAAGTCGTTGTATTTAAAAGCATGTTTCCAGTTGAGGTATGAATACAGGTAGTCCCTCTTCCCATTTTTCCCATCTATCACGGGTTTAAAGCTGATGCCATCAAAATGAATACTGTCTGGTAATTCAATACCGGCAAGTTCGGCAATCGTGGGAAATACATCAGCAAGTTGAACATAATCCATGCTCTTTTTGCCTTCCGTTATCAACGAGGGGCAGTGAATGATCATTGGGGCCCTGAAACCGTTTTCCGGTACAATATGAGCTTTCCCTTTGCCGGGGCTCCCGTTGTCTGTTGTAAATAAAATGACCGTGTTATCTAAAATTCCTAAGCTATCAATGGTATGTACAATTTTCCCGACCAGGTGGTCCAGGTATTCGATGGCAAATTTTTGTCCCACGGGAGTGCGCCTGCCGGTTTTATTTCCGGCTGAATCAAGTTCCGGGACTGGTCCAAATGTTCCCCAGCGTGTTTTTTCACTTACAGGTGAATACCACCAGTTGTGTGCCAGGTTCATGGGATAATATACCATGAATGGATCTTTATGATTTTCTTTTATAAACCGGTTTACGAACGCGGTGAAATAATCAGGTCCATAATCATCTTTACCCGTTGGGCCAAGTTTGCCGTTTTTGATGATGGCTGGTTGCCAGAACGGGCCCCTGTCGCCTACACCCCAAAATGGGCCGGAAGCGCCTTTTACTTTAGCATAATCTTTATGTTCAGGGGGTAACGTGTCGGGAAGTCCCCATAGACAATATTCATCATACCCATAATCTTTTTTGAATGTTTCCCATTCTGGATAATCTTCTACATGCCATTTCCCGGAAATTGCAGTTTTGTATCCTTTTTCTTTGAATAATTCAGAAAAAAACAACTCGTTTTTTCCCAGGTCATACCCCGGTTGTCCTTCAATCCCATATGGAGGGTCCCCGGCCGGTTTAAAACTATTGCCATACCATCCTGTACTTGATGCATATCTACCTGTCATGATCTGCACTCTGGATGGCATACTTAAAGGAGTAGACCAACAGGTATGAAACTGAAGACCATTTCGAGCAAGCCTGTCAATATTTGGGGTTTGAATGTCTTTATTTCCATAACAACTAAAATCAATAGCAGAAACATCATCTGCCATGATGATTACGAAATTTAGTTTATCATTGTTTTCCTCTTGTTGTTTAGCGCATGATGATAATGAGAGGGCGCTTCCTAATAAAGCGCCCTGCCATAATTTCTTGTTTTTAATATTTATAAACATCTCCATTACAAATCTTCTTTTTCTCTTTCTGAAAACACGTGATCAGTAATTGATGTCATTGAATTTGATAAGACTTCTTCCATCCACAATTTTTTCATTTCTGCTTTTTTATCAGCATATTTTGGATCCATTGCCAGGTTATGAAGTTCTACAGGGTCTTCATTGAGGTTGTATAGTTCTTCCCTGTCATTGGTATAAAAGCAATATTTCCAACCGTCTTTTTTTACCATTGACGAACGTCCTATCACTGTATAGTCGAGGAACCATGTTGTACCGGACTCTTCAATGCGTTTGGCCCTGTATTTTTTAAACTCTTCTTTATCTTCCATAATAGGAGGAGGTGTTCCTGGGAGGCCTACTTCAGAGTAGATAACACTTCGGTGTTCATCTGTTTTTTCTCCTTTGATGATATCTAAGAATGACCTTCCTTTAACACCCGTGATGTGATCAAATCCTAAATATTCCATTACGGTTGGCATCACATCAATATTTTCGATTTGAGCTTCGTATGTTTTGCCGGTATTTAATTCTGGCAAGTGTATCACGAGCGGGACTCTTACCAGTGCATCATAAAATGCTTTTGTCTTGCCAACCAACCCGTATCTGCCACCAAAATTACCATGGTCTGCCGTGAAAACAATTACAGTATTTTCTGTTAAATTAAGTTCTTTCAGTTTGTCCATGAGCATACCAATGGCTTTGTCAACAAAGGTGATCTGGCCGTACATGGTCGCGACAATGCGTTTACGTTCCTGTACTGTATACTTGTCGTATCCCTGTGAAATCGATTGCACGTAATGGGCAAACGGGTGCTCATCCCAATTAATATTCAAACCTTCTAATTCAATGCTATCAATATCATACATTGAATAATAAGGGTCGGGAACAACATTTGGCCAATGCGGATCGGGGAATGAATAATGCAGGAAGAAGGTGGTGTCTTTGTATTTGTCTAAAAACGCCATACCATCTTCAGCGATTCGATACGTCATATTATCTTTTTCTTCAAAAGGCAACGGGCCTTCAATCAGTCCTTCTCCTAATACTTCTCCCTGGTCGGGTGTATTGGATTTAAATTCAGGCCTTTTTTCAGTGTGTAAATATTCGGCTACAACCTTATCCTGTTCTGTAACGTCTCCATGTATCTTGCCAAAATGGGTGTATTCTTCACGATAGTCAAACATGCTTTCCATGTACTCATCATTAAAGCAATGATTTTTGCCTGCCAATCCAATGATATACCCGGCATCTTTTAGAGTTTCAAGGTATGACCACTGGCCAGGTTTCATGTGGTTTGGCATGTCAACAAATTTACAACCGTGCTGCATGGTGTATTTTCCAGTGAAAAAACTTGCCCTGCTCGGGGTCGAAAGGGGTGAAACCGTGTAATCGTTAACAAATACATTGGAATTTTCAGCTAATTTGTCAATGTTTGGTGTTTTAACCATGGGATGGTTCATATAACCTAATTGATCCCAACGTAATTCGTCCATTTTGATGACGATCAGATTTTTCTTGTTAAAATCTTCAGGCCTTTGTAAATCTTTTGCATCTTCTTTTGTGGCACTGGAATTACATGCCGAAAAAATAAGAGGAGAAAGGCATGCTGTTCCCAGTATGTTCTTCGTGTTTTTCGAAATCTGTATCATAATAATTAATTTATGTGTTTGAAATGTTTAGCTTTTCTTTTGAAAGAAGTCTATTTATACAAAAGTAAAAAAATTATCATTTAATAGATTACATGTTTACATTTTAAATGTAAAAATGTAATGAATAAATGCCCGTTACCTTCGTCATACCTGATTCAATTTATTCATCCATATTCGTTCAATGATGGGTACAATAATGTCCGGGATAGAACTAATGTGTTTTCATTTTTGGTAAATTTGTTGAATTATGAATCTAAAAAAGATTATATGGAAAATTATGCCATAACCATGTGGGATTTTTCATGGATAGAAAGGCAATGGCCGGGTGCAGGGTATGAAAATTGGAATAAGGTACTTGATGAACTTACAGAAAGAGGTTATAACGCGATAAGGATTGATGCATTTCCTCATTTAATATCATATGATGCTTCAAAATACTGGACATTGAAACCTGTCTGGAACCAGCAACAATGGGGAAGCCCGGCTAAAAATGTTGTACAGGTTCAACCGGGATTAAACGATTTTATTAGAAAATGTGCAGAAAGAAACATTAAAGTTGCTTTGTCAACCTGGTACAGGGAGGATGTTGATAATATAAGAATGGAGATCAATCACCCGGAAATCATGGCGAATCAATGGATAAAAACATTGCAGTCAATTGAGAAAGAGCATTTACTCGAACATGTATTATATGTTGACCTATGCAATGAATGGCCACATCCTTTATGGGCTCCATTTTTCGAAAACATTCCTGGTGATTTGGGTGAAGAAGGCTGGTATACAGATAAATCTATGCAATGGATGAAAGAAGCAGTTGAGATAGTGAGATATAAGTTTCCTGATTTATTTCTCACGTTTTCATTTAAAGCCAATAGGTTTTTATCTGAAAAAGACATGTCATTTCTTGACCTGCTTGAACCTCATGTATGGATGGCGAAATGTAATGATGAAGAATTTAATAAAAAAACAGGTTATTCATTTCCATTTTTTACAAGTGAAGGATTTGAAAGTCTCGTGGATCACGCGGAAAAATTATATCATGATTATAAAGATCACTGGAAAAAATTACTGGTTGATGAAATCATCACGATTGCAAACATTGCAAAAGAAAAAAACATGCCCCTCGTTACAACAGAGTGTTGGGCATTGGTAGATTATAAAGATTGGCCATTGCTGAAATGGGATTGGATAAAAGAATTGTGCGCCCTGGGAGTTAGTACCGCTGTAAAAACAGGGGCCTGGAAAGCCATTGCAACAAGTAATTTTTGCGGCCCACAATTTATAGGAATGTGGCGGGATATCGAATGGCATAAAAGCCTGACAAAATTGATACGAAAATAGGTATGATATAAATTCGTCAATATTCCCGGCCATATGCAATGTTAACCGGTATAATTTAATTACCAATCATCGGTTCTGAATGGTACGGCCGGCAAATTTTCTGAATTATAAAGGTTTGCATCATCAGGATTGTCTGCCCAGGCATATCTTACCGCGACCGGATCAGGCACGTTGTCAGAGGTAACCCTAATTTTATCTTTTCCTATTAATTCTGCATGTGCCCAATAGAATATTTTGTCTTTCCCGGCTACCTGGAACCCTTGTATGCATTTATATTTGCTTGTTGTTTTTAAACCGTCTCCAACATGATCAAATGTTAGTATGATACTATTATCACCCTGTTCTTTGGATTTGTATTGGGGCCCCGAGAAAACAATATCTTCGTGATACACGACTTTTCTGGCTGCAAGAGATAACCGGTATCCCACGTCTTGTTTATTTTTTGGATGTATATTGTCTGCATCACCAATGTCAATGGTTACAGCCATCCCGGTATAGGGTAATGACAAGGCCATGCTCTGCGCTTCTCTTAATAATGCCCAATCACTTTCACATGGATTCTCACATGGTTCCATATAGGATGCAAGCTGCACATAGTAATATGGCATGGTTTGATTATTGAATTTATTTCTCCAGTTTTTGATCATAGCAGGAAATAATTCCCTGTATTCTAAAGGTTCGGTTGTATTGGCTTCACCCTGGTACCATATCACCCCTTGCAATGAAAACTTTTTTATCGGGTTAATCATACCATTGTATAATAATGAAGGAAAATCATTAGGCCAAAGTGGGTCAATATGGATTTTTACTCCTTCGGGACTGATACAGTACTTCCATTGCCCGGCGAGCGAAATGGTGTCAGTACCAATTGCAATATAAATATCACTGGCATCACCATAAATTCCACCACCAAATAAATCGTCTTTTACCCTGACTGTTATTGTGTTTGTTCCTTTATTTATTATATCTCCCGGCACTTTATAGCGTCTGGTGACATTGTATTTGTCTGTTTCTCCTATTAATTTACCATTAATCCAAGTTTGGTCTTCGTCATCAATTTTACTGAGCATTAACTGAATGTTTTTTTGATCCACGTCATCCTGATCTACAACAAATTCTTTTCTATACCATACAACTCCATTTAGTCCTGTTAATCCTTGTTTTTCCCAATATCCGGGCACCTGGATATGATTCCAATCCGAATCGTCATAATCCGGGGCAGCCCATGTAGCTTCCCCGTTTACAAAGCCTTTTGTTTTAGATACCTGGTTTAATATTTCTTGTTTTATTTTTTTGTTTTTTTCCAGTACTTTATCCATATCAAATGAATCTTTTGCTTCCAATTTTTCACGGTATCCTTCAAATTGTGCTATTTTATCTTCACTCATCCATGTTTCAACATTTGTCCCTCCCCAATTGCTGCTGATTAATCCAACAGGTATGTCTCGTGTTTGATGAATATTTCTTCCAAAAAAATACCCTACAGCAGAAAAATCAGCTATATTTTCAGGAGAACAGATATTCCAGGATGTTTTTTCGAGTTGATTTGCTGGTTTTAAAGCAACCTGGTTCGGAACATTAAAAAGCCGTATTCCCGGGTAACTTGCATTTTTTATCTCGTTTTGGGGATTTGCACTGCTTTTAACCGGCCACACCATGTTTGACTGGCCGGAACACAACCAGACGTCGCCTAAAAGGATATTTTCCAACATGATTTTATTCTTCCCGGTAATCGTCATTTTATAAGGACCACCAGCGTCCATCCCCGGGAGCACCATGTTCCAGGTTGAATCGCTCACAACGGTTGAAAATTCTTTATTATTAAATGTTATGGTTATTTTTTCCCCTTTATCTGCCCAGCCCCATATTTTAATTGGTTGATTTCGTTGCAAAACCATGTTTGAAGAAAAAATCCGGGGTAACCGGACATTACCATATAGCGAAGAAGAAATAATGGAACAGAATAAACATATTAGAATACATGTATATTTTTTCATAATAGTATTAAAGTTAGTTGGTATTTAAAAACAGTACGTTGTTTTAGGATATAAAATTAATAAAATAAAATTATTAATTTTAAAAACTTTCTCACTGGAGGACAGGTATTCCTCTATGATTTTTACCTGTCCTGTATGCTAATTGTTTTCAATCTTATCATACTCGTGTATGTCAATTATTTTTTCACGGGGGGAGTCATAACCGGAGTTTTTTGAGGCGAGTTATGAGAAGAAAACTTATTGGATTCACTATTTTTACATTTTAGAATAGTTTTATCACGCGGGCGCGTGATTGTAAAGGATACTTTAGTGCTATAGTTACAAACTATGCCTGGTAGCCGTTGCCCGTGGTGTCTTCGCTACAAAACTTGTAAACAAAACCTTGCATTAAGGAATTAAAATATTTAATTAAATGAAAGACAAGCTGGAAGAACAGAATATTATTTATATAAAAAATACACGTGTACATAATTTAAAAAACCTGGACATCGCGATTCCCAGGGATAAATTAATTGTAATAACAGGTTTGTCAGGCTCCGGGAAATCTTCTTTAGCATTTGATACATTATATGCAGAAGGTCAAAGAAGATATGTTGAAAGTTTGTCGGCGTATGCCAGGCAGTTTTTAGGAAAAATTGATAAACCTGCAGTAGACTATATCAAAGGAATACCTCCTGCGATCGCGATCGAGCAGCATGTAAATAAACGGAATCCTCGTTCAACAGTGGGTACTTCAACAGAAATTTACGATTATTTAAAATTGTTGTATGCCAGGATAGGCATTACTTATTCACCCGAGAGCAATAACCCGGTGAAAAAGCACACGACAAAAGATGTTTTGGAATATATCCTGTCATTTGAACTAAACAACAAGATACTTATTTTGGCACCTATTGTTCATTTGCCAGTTAAAAATACAGAGCGTGTTGAATTATACAAGACTTTTTTAAAAGAAGGAATCACACGCGTTGAAAATGATGATCGTTTATTGGATTTGAATGATGTGGTTCAGGGGAATGAAAAATTAAATTATAAAAAAGAAGTAAATCTTGTTATTGACAGAATAAAAGTAAAGCATCATGATGAGCATTTCGAGAGCCGAGTTAGTGACTCAATCGAAACAGCTTTTAAAGAAGGACATGGACATTGTTTGATTAAAAACATACAAGAGCACGGGTGGAAGCACCAGCATTTTTCGAATTTATTCGAGGCTGACGGGATGGAATTTGAAGAGCCCTCCATTGACATGTTTAGCTTTAATAATCCCGTGGGTGCCTGTCCTGTATGTGAAGGATATGGACGGGTGTTAGGGCTTGATGAAGATAAAATTGTTCCCAACAAGGAGCTTTCTGTTTATGAAGATGCTGTTGTTTGCTGGAAGGGAGATAAAGCTAAAAAATGGAAAGAACAGGTGATTTATAATGCACGGCAATGTAAATTTCCGGTACATAAAGCTTACAATGAATTAACAGATGAGCAAAAGGAAATATTGTGGAATGGTTGTAAAGCCTTTAAAGGCATTCATGATTTTTTTAATTACCTTGAACGAAAAAAATACAAGATTCAGAACCGGGTAATGATAGCCCGTTACAGGGGGAAGACAATTTGTCCCGAATGCAAGGGGACACGTTTAAAAAAAGAATCTTCATGGGTGAAAATCAATCAAAAAAATATTCAACAATTAATATGTATGCCCATTGATGAGTTGCTTGCTTTTTTTGATAATATTCAATTATCTGATCACGAAAATCAAATCGCGGGCCGTTTATTCGAGGAGATAAAATCGCGACTGCATTTTTTGTTGGCTGTAGGGTTAAACTATTTAACCCTTAACAGGGTTTCATCCAGTTTATCAGGTGGTGAATCACAACGTATAAATTTAACAAATGCCTTGGGAAGCAGCCTGGTTGGATCGCTATACATTTTGGATGAACCGAGCATTGGATTGCACCCGCGTGATAATGACTTGTTAATTAGGGTTTTAAGGCAACTAAAGAGCCTGGGTAACACCGTGGTCGTGGTGGAGCACGATGAAGATATAATAAAATCTGCAGATGAAATTATTGATTTAGGCCCCCTGGCAGGTTCATCAGGTGGTGAACTGGTATTTCAGGGTGATTATAAAAAATTACTTAAAACATCGGAAGGGCTTACCGCACAATATTTATCAGGGAGTAAACAAATTGAGGTTCCCTCTAAACGGAGAAAATGGAATTCTTTTATCGAACTTACCGGTGTTAAAGAGCACAATCTCCAAAATATAGATGTTAAAGTGCCTTTAAATATTCTAACTATTGTTTCCGGTGTTAGTGGCTCGGGAAAATCTTCACTGATAGCGGATGTTTTATATCCCGCGTTAGGCAAATATTTAAATAAAAATGATAAACTTAAACCCGGGCAATTCAGCTTATTAAAAGGTGATATTCAGATGATATCCGATGTTGAATACATGGATCAAAATCCCATTGGAAAATCATCGAGGTCTAATCCCGTGACTTATATAAAGGCTTATGATGAGATTCGTAAATTATTTTCCATGCAACCACTTGCTATTCAAAATAATTTTTCTCCCACGTATTTTTCATTCAATTCGCCTGGTGGACGATGTGAAGAATGTCAGGGAGAAGGTATTATTAAGATTGAAATGCAGTTTATGGCAGATGTTCATCTTTTATGCGAAACATGTTCGGGTATGCGTTTTAAAGATGAAATACTTGAAATTAAGTACAAAGGACAGAATATAGCTGATGTTTTACAACTTACTGTTGAAGATGCAATTCGTTTTTTTAACCGTTCATCTGGCAAATTCAAAAAGATTGAAGAAAAGATTGTTCAAAAATTAACTATACTAAAGGAAGTTGGACTGGAATATGTAAAACTTGGCCAGTCGGTCAGCACCTTGAGCGGGGGAGAAAGTCAGCGATTGAAGCTGGCTACTTTTTTGAATAAAAAAGAAAATGTACAACCTACTTTATTTATTTTTGATGAACCTTCGACAGGGTTGCATTTTCATGATATCAATAAATTATTGCATGCATTGAACGCGTTAATTCAATTAGGGCATACTGTTTTAATTATTGAACATAATATGGATATTATAAAGACCGCGGATTGGATTATTGATTTGGGGCCGGAAGGGGGTAAAGAAGGAGGGAGGATTGTTGCAGAAGGAGTACCTGAAGCAATTGCCAAAATTCCAAATTCTTATACCGGCCAATTCCTGAAACATAAATTTTAAAATGTTATAACATATTGATAACTTAATTTTCAGAATGACATTTATATTAACGCGTCTACTTAATGCAATGCCTTGTTTTGAAGTAGTTTTAATGTGTAATAGATTTTCTAATGCATATTTTGGGTTTAACTTATCTCATGAACAGCTTTGCAGAGAATACACTAAATACCTGAATTAGTCAGTTTGATTTTTTGCAAAAAAAAGCGGAATTTTAAAAATTCCGCAGCATAATACACGTGAAATAATATTTTAGATAATCACCACGCGGGGTTATGTTATCTTTTAAAATCCCTCGTCTTTAAAACCAAACATTATCGCGACACATCCACTTTGAATGTCTGTTTGTTCTTTGCCACTGGATGGTATGATGATATGAATTTTTAATTGTTGGCTTGATTCTGTTTTAAAATCCCATACTTGTGCATCCCCATCATTTGAATTATCATATATTACATTTGCATCACTGTCAATTACACGAAATTTTACATTGGGTAATGCATCAGAACCACATATACAGATCCTGTATACCTGGCCAGAATAAAATGTTTTGTATAATTCAGCCTCTTCTCCTTCCGTCAGAATTGCTGCATTATAATTTCCATCGTGGATGTATGGGTTCAAGTCTGGCTTACAAATGTTTTTGGCAAATGTTTTACATTGTGCATTACTAATTGCAGGCATAAATGCAATTAACACTATAGAGATAAGGAATAATTTAGAAAACCTTTTCATAATTCTTTAATTTTTAATAATTATTCTAAAGTACAAAATTTTTTCTGATTGTCTTAACTTTTTGCTTTAATTCTGTAAAGACTTCAGGAGTCAATGTTATTTTTGAATCAGATTTTAAAGTCGTGATATTACTTCCTTCATTCTTTACCGGTTCTACTTTAGTAGATTTAATTTCTACTTTATCATAGATGGTTTTTATCTCCTTCATAGTTACAAGAAGAGATGCAACATCTTTGTTGTAGCTATATTTTTCTATTAGTTTAATCACAATATCCATTGAAAATTTTTGCTCTGCAATTCTTTTTACCAGTTGGTTGTTTTCAAAGGATGCCACAGATATATCT
>CAYPTK010000045.1:0-3641 GCA_964413555.1 uncultured Bacteroidales bacterium
ATATTTATTGAACAATGCATTTTCCATAAGGTGAATCCCGGAGAAGTAAAATATTTATAGGACATAATAGAAGTCCCCTTATAATATAATTCCAGAAATAATTCATAATTTTTCTCTTCCCTAAACAGCATCTCACCATTTATTCCACGATTATAGATATGGTAATAATTCCCGTATTCAAGAGATGGTTGTTGTTCTGGCATTTTATTTCTGTTTTATTTTTTTCTTTAATCTCCGAGCTGTCAGGCCTAAGGCAGGTTCAAACATTACACACCATCCATGCCATCATGATTGATCATTCCGGGGCTGGTTTGCTTTTCAATTTTCTTCCATATATATTCTTTCAACGCCATTGGTTCAATCACTTCAATCTCATCCAACAGTCCCATTACAAAACGGCCTACACCATCCAGTCCGGCTACTTCGGTTTGCAACAAATAGCCGCCATCGGGTTGCATGGTAATATATTTCTCAGCAAGTGGATATTCTTCGATAAGGAGGTTGTATGCAGGTAAAGATAATTTTAAAGTAACAGGTATTGTTTTATAACTACTCACTCTGAAAATATCTACATTGCCTTTTTGGTGCAGGTTCTCATATTTCCAACAGACACCAAGTGGTTCAACTTTGTCAACGCGGGCGGTTTTAAATAATTTATTGCTTTTGTCTTCCGCGTCGTAACACCAGATGGCTATAAAATTAACAGTGAACCCGAAAGGCTCCACTACCCTGTCGCGGATTTTTTTACTGTTTGATGATTTATAATTGACCAGCATCACCTGTTCTTTCTTGGTCATGGCACTACACAGGTGATGGATAACGTCTGAGTATTCTTTTTTGATGATGGGTGCAGCTATCCTGTCATCATCATATAATGAATATAACTTTTTTACAAGTTTGTTTTTAAATACATTTTCATTATCAATAGAGTGAATCGCCTTACTTAATATATATGCTTCCTCTTCTGAAAAAAACAGTAAATTACTAATGTCTTTATACACGCTTTTATCTTTATTGATATGATAATATATTTTGCCCTGGTCGGAAAATTTATCCACTACATAACCAACCCTTCGTATTGTCTCAATATACCTGTATACAGTACGTCCTGTTGTTTTCAATGCCGCGGCAATTTGTTCAATGCTCCTTCCATACCGGCAATTCAACAATAAAAGCATCTTCAGCACCCGTTCTAATTTCGCGTGATCTTCCATAACATGAATTTTGATTAGTAAATTACGACATGTAATATATGTATTTTATTTTAGTATGAAAAATATTTTAAACTAAATCTTAGTATTTTGTACGTTTCTTTTATTAAATTTTTATCCCGGGTTTAACTACAAAACCCCGTGCAGACACGGGGTTTTGTAGTTAAAAACATGTTGAGTTTTAGTCCTTATTTGATGACAATCACGGCAGCGGGATCTATAACCCTGAATGTAAATGATTCGGTAATATATAATTGTACTGTTTTGGAGTTATGATTCTCATATCCAATGGAAAGATCGCTGCCCAGGGTAAGTTCAAAACTACCATCTTGTTCAGAAATCATAAAACCTTCATTTTTCAGGAAAGGAGATACTATGATGGACCCTCCTGTTGCAGATTTAATGACACTATGCAATGGATGGCCACCTTTCATGAACGAGATGATCTCTCCCCATTTTTCTTCGGAAAGTACTAATGTAAAAGGGCCTCCAACACCTACATTTTTAAATTGATTCATTCCTGTAGCAATCTCTTTAAGCCAGTCGTCGGCATTTTGCGGGAAATGAACAGGATTGAGCTCAGAGCTGTCTTTAAGGCCTGTAATACCAGCTTCTTTAAGGCCCTGGTAAATAGCGTTTTCCTCAAATTCTGCAATGGCTTTTGCAGCATCTCTCAAGGGGTCTAAGTCAATGCTTTCTTCCCCTCTTATGATATTGTCAAGTTCCCAAATATTAAGCTCAAAAGGAACCCTTGCTTCGATTAAAGGCTGCACCTGGTTAATTCCATATTTTACTTTCCCGGCGCCTTTGTTATTTATGTTTAACCGCCCTAATGAAACAGCGCCTTTATCCAATCCATGGGGTCCGGATACATCAACAAATTGACGCGCGGACAACACGTTGTTTAATACTTTTTTAGCTTCTTCATTAATCGCGTCCCACGCTTTTGAAGTGATGGGTGCCAGTTCTTTTCTTAAAATATCCATTATTTATCCTCCTTATTTTTTATTTGCTGATTTTGTTAATACCAAGATCATTCGAAGATGATTGCTGTTCTTCCCCGCCTTCTGCTTCTTCTTCAATTTCTGTTACATCTTTTTCAGTGAACAGGTATGTCCGAAGTGCTTCATCCCATTCGGGCATGTTTCGCCGTAGCCACTCGAGGGTCATGCAAGCGTGTTCAATCTCTTCATCCCTGTTATGTGCCATGATGTTTGACAAGTGTTCATCATTGGTGGCTTCTACACGCTGATGATACCAGCTTACAGCTTCAATTTCTTCTTTCATACTATTCAGTGCCCGGACATAATTTCGGCCCTGTTCTGTTAATTCATTTACCGGTTCATGATAATAATCACTCATAATAATTCGATTTTTGTTTTAATTATAATGTTAAAAATAATAAAATTTATTGTTTTGTTTATTTTATCCTGAATTTTATACTGTTTTCTTCTGATTTGTTGAGTTGATGGAGTTAATTGAGAGAGTAAGTTGTTAAGTGATATTATAATTTAATAATTAGTTGATTGGGTTTGAACTTTAATTAACAATTAACAATTAACAATTAATAATTCAACTCAGCTCACTGTCTACTGTTTCGCCTGATTAGCAACCTGTTGCTGTGCCTTTTTAATATCTTCTTCATTTCCTAAATAATAATGTCTGATTGGTTTTAATGATTCGTCCAATTCATAAATCAATGGAATACCGGTAGGGATATTTAACTTAGTTATTTCGTCATCGGAAACATTGTCGAGATACTTCACAAGTGCCCTGAGGCTGTTTCCATGTGCAGCAATAATAATCCGGCTTCCTTTTTTAATTTCGGGCACAACGCGTTCGTGCCAGTATGGGAGAAACCGTTCTACTGTGTCTTTAAGGCATTCTGTGAGCGGTAATTCATCCTTAGGGATGTTCTGGTACATACGTTGATTTCCGGGATACCGTTCATCATCTTCAGTTAAAGCGGGAGGCCTCACATCATAGCTCCTCCTCCATTGGTGAACCATATCGTCACCTTCACGTTTCGCGGTTTCTTTCTTGGATAATCCCTGCAATGCCCCATAATGTCGTTCATTCAGCCGCCACGAACGTTCAACAGGCATCCACATCTGATCCATTTCATCCATCACGATCCAAAGCGTACGGATGGCTCTTTTTTGAAACGATGTAAACGCAATATCAAATTCAAATCCTTTTTCTTTCAATATATTCCCCGCTGCTTTTGCTTCTTCAATGCCTTTTTCAGTCAGATCTACATCTGTCCACCCGGTAAATTTGCCTTCTTTATTCCAGGTGCTTTCGCCGTGTCTTAATAATACGAGTTTATGCATGGTATTGGTTGATTTTGTTGATTGAGTTATCAAGTAATTCAATAATTTGGTAATTAGCTGATTATGCTTAAGATTTTATGAATAATTAATAATTAAC
>CAYPTK010000045.1:3741-16136 GCA_964413555.1 uncultured Bacteroidales bacterium
TTGTTCCGGTTGCATTCTTCAGGGTCTTTCATGCAGCGGTAGCAAATTTCATTTTGAACCATTTTGTCACCTTTCGCGAATGATGTAATATTCTCCATGGTGGTTTCTGCTATATTGTGCAATGCTTCTTTGGTAAAAAAGCCCTGGTGAGATGTTATAATCACGTTATTAAATGTCAATAGCCTGGCCAACACGTCGTCGGTAAGGATCTGCTGAGAAAAATCTTCAAAAAAATAGGCATTTTCTTCTTCATACACGTCTAACCCGGCCGAACCTATTTTCCCTTTTTTCAGCGCGTCAATCAGGTCTGTTGTTTTAATGAGCTTTCCTCTTCCTGTATTGATGAGCATGACCGTGTCTTTCATCTTATCTATATTCTCTTTATTAATAAGATACTCGGTCTCCTTGGTCAGGGGACAGTTCAGGGAAATGATATCCGATTCTTTATACAGTGTATCCAGATCCACGTATTCGCATCCGGTTTCGTTTGCAAATGCTTCGTCAGGGTATACATCGTGTGCCAGCACCCGCGTACTGAATCCTTTTAAAATTTTAACCAATTCTTTACCAATTTTACCGGTTCCTATAACACCTGCTGTTTTTCCTTTCATATCGAAACCAAGCAATCCATTTAATGAAAAATTGGAGTCGCGTGTACGGTAATAAGCCCTGTGTATCTTCCTGTTGAGTGATAACATAAGGGCGACAGAATGTTCCGCGATGGCTGCCGGCGAGTAAGCAGGTACGCGTACCACGTGAATTTTATGTTTATAGGCTGCTTTGAAGTCGACATTATTGACCCCTGCACTCCTTAAGGCAATGAGTTTCACACCATTATCATGAAGCGCCTGAATCATCTTTTCATCCACGATGTCATTGACAAATATACAGATTATATCAAAATCTTTTGTCAACAAGGTGTTCTCGGGTGTTAAATGAAATTTATAGTACGTGATATCAAAATTAAAATTTTGATTGATTTCATCAAACACGTCCCTGTCATATGGTTTGGTGTCAAAAAACGCGATTTTGGGTTTATTAGCCATTTTACATTGGATTTAATTTATTCATTAAATTATATTATTAATGAATCTGCAAATTCTATTCCAAACCGGCATAATATTTCATGAATTGTACCCTTTCAAAAGCAGCAGAATTTTTTGATTTCCCGTAATTCACTTTGCCCCTGAAATCATTTAGATTTTCATATGTATGGTTATCCATCCATTGTTTCATGCCAGCGAGTATGGTTTGTAGATGTTCCGGGCCATTTTGATATATCGCGGAGACAACCTGAACGGCTTTGGCTCCTGCTAAAATTTGTTTAATAACACCTGCACCACTGTGAATTCCGGTAGAAGCAGCTATGTCTTTTTCTATTTTTCCTGACATCAGGGCAACCCATCTCAGGGAAGTTGAAATTTCTTCAGGCTGGCTATAAATATTCGATGAAATAATATCATAATTATCCAGGTCTATATCGGGGTTATACAATCTGTTAAATAACACGAAACCATCTACTTCATCCATCCAGCTGAGTTCTGTTATGAGTTTTGCCAGTCCGCCCGAATATTGGCTTATTTTCAACGCGATTGGCAGAGAGGTATTCCCGCCTGCTATTTGTGCTATTTCAAAATGCATTTTATCTGTTTCATCACTGCCGAGTGTATCATCCGATGGAAGGAGGGCTATATTGAGTTCAAGTGCATCGGCCCCGGCACTTTCAATCCGTTTGGCAAATGCTGACCATTCATAGCCAGAAAAACAATTGATACTTGCAATAATGGGAATATTTACATTTTTTTTGGCCTCGCTTACGAGCTTCAGGTAGTCATCAAGTGAATGTTCCCTGACATACCTGCTGATCAAATCGTATGATTCGGTATAGTTGGTCAAATCTACATTAATAGATTCCTTGATTTCCGCGGTGATTTGTTCTTCAAAAAGTGATTTTAATACCACGGCTCCCGCGCCGTTTTTTTCGAGTTCTTTTATTTTATCAACTGAATTGGTTAAACCGGAACTGCCAATAATTATTGGATTCTTTAACTCGAGGCCTAAATATTGGGTTGTTAAATTTTGCATGATGATTCAAATTCTTATACTTGTTTTATAAAGCTTATGTTCTAAAAAAATACCGTTTCCCTGTTTTGTTTCAAATCATGGGAAACGGTATTAGACATCATTTAATCAATCGAATGAAATTCCTCTTTTCCTACTCCACAATCAGGGCATACCCAACCGTTTGGAATATCATTAAAAGCTGTTCCTGGATCTACTCCCTGGTCCGGGTCTCCTTTTTCAGGATCATAAATATACCCGCATACCTCACATTCATACTTTTTCATAAAAAAAAATTTTGTGTTAATAAAATAAATAAAAAGCTATTTATTAGTGTTCATATATACACCCGGGGGTAACCCGTGATGTTCGTTATCGACGCCCGTGAATCCCTACAATGCACGTGTACTGGTGCAAATGAATAATTATCGGGGTTCAGCGTGACAATGTTAGCGGACATTATTTTCAAACACTAAATAATTCATCATGTAATATTATTAAAAAAAATATAATACCATTAATAATTTTGTTCTTTTATCGCGAATTGCGATCGTGGTGCAAAACACACCGGACATTTTTTTGGTGCCCTTTCACCTTCATGAACATGTCCACATACCCAGCATTTCCATGGGGTTTTGGTATCTTTGTTGAATACTTCATCGCGTTTAATATTATCCAAAAGTTTGAGATACCTTGCTTCATGTTGTTTCTCCACGTTTGCAATCACGCGGAAAGCTATGGCAACATCTTTAAATCCTTCCTTTTCAGCTATTTCAGCAAACGAAGGATATAAATTAGTATGTTCATGGTTTTCTCCTGCAGCAGCTTCTTTCAAATTTTCAGCCGTGGTCCCTACTTTTCCTGCCGGATAATCGGCAGTAATTTCAAGGTCACCGCCTTCAAGAAAGCTAAAAAACCTTTCTGCATGTGCTTTTTCATTCCATGCTGTTTCATTAAAATAAGCAGCTATTTGCTGATAACCTTCTTTTTCAGCCTGCTCGGCAAAAAACGTGTATCTCATCCTTGCCTGGGATTCCCCGGCAAAAGATTTCAATAAATTTTTTTCTGTTCGTGTTCCTTTTATAGACATTTTTAGTTGTTTTAAATTAATTAAAGTCTTTCCATAATATTAGTGTCCGGGTATAAAGTCGAGTGTTTGGATCATAATGTTCGATAACGAGGCTCGCGAAGCCCCAAAATGCGCAGTTTACTGGCGTAAATGAGCAATTTTGGGGCAAGCGTAACGAAGCCTGCCCCGTAAGGAAGAATGACTGTACCGGGGTTAGCGGACATTATGGACAAACACTAATTATTGTTTATTTGTCCAATGCCCATGAATATTGCAATATTCTCTTGCATAAACATCTGTAGCATCGGTTTTAAAAACCGCTTCTGGAGGGTTTTCAGGTGATAAAAATTGAGTAAGCACCTGGTCTCCCGCTATCAATTCAATCCACTCGATATAATGATCGGGAGTCATCGGGTGAGCAACTTCTCCCACGGTGACTTTGTACCCGCCGTCAATTTTTTCAATTACAGGCACATGTTTCTCCGTGGCAGCATCCTGGTTGTTTTCTTCTTTTAATTCCATTTTTTGTCCGCAACATGTAAGGTCTTTGGCGCCTCCATGAAATACTTCCACGATATTGCCGCATACATTACACTTGTAGATTTCTAATCTGCTTGTATTAGCCATTTTTTTTGAATATTAAATTAGTATTAAATTATATTTTCTTATGACAAAACCACCAGTCAAAGCATTCATACTGGTCTTTTCGTTTTTTTGCTGTATACACGTCCTTTGCCGGGGGAATGATTACCTGGTCATTGATAATCTCATTATCAGGCCAGTTAGCGGGTGTTGCCACGCCTTCTCTGTCAGATATTTGCAAAGCTTTGACTGAACGAATGATCTCACTGATATTGCGTCCAATTTCCTGTGGATAATAAAGGATTAAGCGAATAATGCCCTTGTCATCCACGATGAATACAGCCCTTACGGTATTACTTCCTTTGCCGGGATGTACCATCCCGAGCGTTTGGGAAACTTCACCAGAAGCATCGGCAATGATTGGAAACGGAATGGGTGTATCCAAATTTTCTTCGATCCATTCTTCCCATTTGATATGAGCAAAAACCTGGTCTATTGATAAACCGATCAATTCAGTATTCAGTTCATCAAAAGACACTTTATTTTTGGCAAATGAAACAAATTCTGTCGTGCAAACGGGCGTGAAATCACCCGGGTGGCTAAACAAAACAAACCATTTGCCTTTGTAGTCGTTTGGTAATTTTTTTATTCCATGTGTCGTGTTTACAGAAAGATGGGGAAATTCATCTCCTATCAATGGGAACTTTTTTATCTCTTCCATGATTTTATTGTTTAATATAGGTGGTGAAAAAATTCAGGGATATTATCCTTCATTCTTTGTTTCATCAACAAATTGACGTTGTTGAAGCTCTTTATCCATCATCAACAAGCCCGGTCCTTTTCCATCAATAAATTTAAGCTGTTGTATGATGGCATCTGCATTTGCCTCTTCTTCTACCTGCTCGGCAACATACCACTGGAGCATGTTTTCGGTTGCATAATCCTGCTCGTCCCTGGCTAATTTAACAAGGCCATGGATCAGGCCGGTGACTTTTTGTTCATGTTCATATACTTCCTGCATGACAGACATAGGGTTTTCCCACCCGGTTGGTGGCCCTTCTATGGGTTTAAGGTCAACGCTGCCACCGCGCTCATTGATATAGTCAAAAAATTTCATGGCATGTGTCATTTCCTCCTGTGCCTGGATGCGCATCCAATTGGCAAAACCGCTAAGGTTTTGATCTTCGAAATATGCACACATGGCCAGGTATAAATATGCCGAATACATCTCGGCATTAATCTGTTCATTAATCGCTGATTCAATTTTCTTGTTGATCATTTGTTTAGCCTCCTGTTTGATTTTAAGATTAGTAGATTTATATTACAAAAAGTGTTCCATTTTTCGTGTTTCAATAATAAATTATTATTAATTGTCTGATTTGCATTCTTTACACACTCCTTTAATATAAAGATGGCAGGAGTGAACAACAGAAATATCAGGTATTTTTGATAATATGTCTTTCAAACTGATGAACCTGTCTTCAATTTTCCCACATTTAATACACTGAAAGTGAGCATGTTCTTCAGTATTTGGATCACAATGCATTTCCTTCTCATCAATCGATAATAAGGTGACCAATCCTTTTTCTGAAAACAATTTCAACGTATTATAAATAGTTGTTTTTGAAAGCGTTGGCAAATCTCTATACAAGGCATCGTGAATATCATCCACGGTAGGATGATTTTTATTATTCCGTAAAAATTCATATATCTTTACCCGTTGATACGACGGATTCAAATCTTTATGTTTTAAATAATTCTTGATTCGCTCCATAAATTAAAAGAATACAAGTTTGTAATTAATTCAAAATTGTAATCAGTACAAATATAATAAATAATTTTTATAATCCACCATAAAAATCATTATTTTGAAAATTCAACACAAAGGTTACACGACCATTTTAGTGGAAGTTGATTTAACCCAAAATATGCATTAGAAAATCTATTACAAAATTTGGGTTTAAGTATCCGGAATTCAGAATAGTTTTATTAAAATCTTCAAGGATTTTGCTGAATTCAGACTTCAGACTACTGTCTTCTAATAATAATTTTTCCACGATAATTGCAGTAGTACTAATAAAGAGAAACAACTTACCATTGATCATAGTGAACTTTTTCTTCATTATACCGGGTACGTGCTTCCTTTGATTCACCCGGATACCCGATCGCTATGCATGACACGGGAATAATGTGCTCCGGTAAGTTAAACAGGTTCTTCAAATGCATAACCCTGTCATCCCTGGGATGAACACCCAGCCAGCAGGCACCTAAGCCGGTTGCCTGAACAGCAAGAAGAATATTCTCTATGGCGGCTGTACAATCCTGAATCATATAGCTTAGTTGGTGATCATGAGCCTGGTTAATGTCTCCACAAACAACGATACCTAATGGAGCACTGGCAAGCATTTGCCCGTTGGGTAAACCATTGGTGATATTTATCAATGTATCTTTATTTTTTACCACGATAAAATGCCACGGGTCTTTTGCAACTGCTGATGGAGCGGCCATGGCTGCTTCCAATATGGTATAAATTTTAGCATCTTCAACTTCATCTGGCCTGTATTTTCGAATGCTTCTGCGCTGAAAAATTAAATCAGTTTGATTATTTTGTAGCTCCATGTTTGCCTTTTTTTTTAATTTCTAAAATAGGTATTTCAATTGTATATTCTTAACAAATATAAAAATATTTAACTGATCCGGAATTTTTTTTTACATGTTCATCTTACACGAAAAAAATTGCATTATTTTTGATTTTTTAATTCCAGTGGTTCCAAACCGGGGTATTTGTTTGATCGTCTTAATGTAAATTTTTAATAATGAATAAGAGACATCATAATGAAGGGATTGTCGCGCATATTATAGCGCCATTTCATCGCTTCTTTAATCTCCAGGCTTCTACCGGCATAGCATTGATTATTTCTACAATCATTGCCATGGTATGGGCCAATTCAGATTGGAGTTATTTATATTATGCAATCCGGGAATACAAAATAGAGTTTATTTTTCAGGGACATCATTTTTCTAAAAGCCTGCTCTTTTATGTAAATGATGGGTTGATGTCTCTATTTTTCCTGGTGGTGGGACTCGAGATAAAACGGGAATTGATCGTGGGTGAATTATCTACATT
The DNA here is from genome assembly GCA_964413555.1 of uncultured Bacteroidales bacterium. GTDB lineage: Bacteria > Bacteroidota > Bacteroidia > Bacteroidales > JBBRXJ01 > CAYMKE01. The sequence goes on from CAYPTK010000045.1 coordinate 10,581, forward strand.
CAAACATGCATCCCTGCCTTTTTCAGCAGCAATTGGAGGAATGCTGTTGCCTGCATTAATTTTTCTTTTATTCAACACGAACCCGTTGTATACCAAAGCATGGGGTATCCCGATGGCTACAGATATCGCGTTCGCGATTGGTATTTTAAGTCTAATGGGAAACAGGGTACCATTCGGGCTAAAAATATTCTTAGCCGCGTTTGCTATTGTAGATGATATAGGAGCCGTGATCGTGATTGCCTTGTTTTACAGTTCAGGCATCGACTGGTCATTTCTATTTGCAGGTGGCCTCTTCATGATCACCCTCGTTTTAATGAACATCCTGAATATCAGGTACCTGTTGATTTATTTTGTCATAGGCCTGGGGTTATGGTATTGTTTATCGTGTGCAGGTATCCATCCTACCATATCAGGGATTTTGATTGCATTTGCTATCCCGGCCAGACGAAAAACAAATTTAGCATTGTTCATAAAAAAGATAGAAGATGACATTGATGAATTCGGAAAAGACCACGCTTTCAATAAAGTAGCATTATCAAACAGCCAAATCGCTGCAATAGATAATATCGGACACAGGATCAAACAGGTACAAAGCCCGTTGCAATATGTAAACCATCATATTCATGGATTTGTTTTGCATTTTGTCATGCCGCTTTTTGCTTTATTTAACGCGGGAATTGTCCTTGATAATCCATCATCATTATTCACCAATGGTTCTCTCTCGTTAAATATTGCCTCTGCCATGCTATCGGGTAAAGTAATTGGCATAACCCTGTTTTCTCTGATTGCTGTAAAAACAGGCATTTCATCACTACCCAACAGGGTAAAATGGATTCAAATCATTGGAGCAGGTTTCCTGGGGGGGGTCGGATTTACCATGGCAATATTCATTAATAATCTTGCTTTCCTGGACCCACTTGTACAGAATCATGCAAAAGCAGGGATACTAATGGGATCAATTGTATCAGGTGTAATTGGTTTTATTATAATACGAAAGACGTTTTACAAAAGAAAGACACGTCATCACTATTAATTTTCTGAAGCAATGAAGACCTCAACAAAGCCCGGCAAGATTATAATCAAAATCTAAACGCTCGTAAACTTAATGATCTTTATTAAACTAATTGGGTTTGTAATGAATTATATATATTTTTGCAATTATTTAATATCATCCAACAATTGTGAATGAAAGTATCTGCATCCATATATTCAACAGATCATGAATTGACAGACATTGTCAAAAATTTAGACGAACATCAAATTGATCTGTTTCACGTAGACTGCAATGATGATATTACAATATTTGAAGACATTCCGAAAATAAGGCAAATAAGCTCTAAACCAATTGATCTTCATCTCATTACAAATGAACCGGGAAAATATTTTGATCTGATTCAAAAGCACTGTATCGAGTATGTAACCTTTCAATTTGAAAACCTTCACAAAAAACTTATTATCCCGGAAAATCTCGGGTGCGAACTGGGATTATCCATAACATGCAGCACGGATATTTCTGTTTTTAATGATTATGCAGACCGGTTTTCATTTATATTATTCATGGCCACGACTCCCGGCCAAAGCTCCGGAATATTCAATAAGGATATATTTAAAAAGATCAGGCAATTTCAAAAAGCACATCCTGATAAAAAAATCCATGTAGACGGGGGGATCAATGCAGAAGTATCCTTCATCCTGAGAAACATGGGTGTATATTCGGTTGTTTCAGGTTCATACCTTTTCAATTCAACATACCTTGGGTTGGCTTTATTAAACCTCAAATCAAATGAAATTGAATCGCATTTCCGGGTGAAAGATTTCATGATATCCAAAGATGAGATCCGGCTAATGCATCCTGATCAACGGACGTTTAAAGATGTTTTGTATTCAATTGATGAAAACAACCTGGGGTTTACCATGTTGGTTGACAAGGACGGTGCGCTCGAAGGAATCATTACAAATGCCGATGTACGGAAAGGATTGATGAAGAACATCGATGATTTAAATAATGTCTCGATAGATGAGATCATTAACAGATCGCCTGTAACAGTAAAAGAAGATTTTACAGTATTGGAAATGCTCAGGCACATCAAAGCACAGAATTTTACCATATCATATATACCCGTCATCAATAATCAGAATATCGTGACAGGTACTGTAACATTCTTTAATCTTATAAAAGGAGAACTATGATCATTCATCTAAAAGAAGGGACAGGAAAAGAAGACGCCACGAGAATGGCTGAAGAATTAGACGCGTTTTGTATTAAGAAACCGGAAGGCTATATTTTGATAAACAGCTCGAAAATAAAGGAAATAGATAAAAAATACAAGTCCCGCGTTGACAAAGAACTTGTATTTGACTCCGACATGCAGTTATCCAGCAGGAAATACATGGCATCTACCAGGGAAATTGCAATTGGAAACGTGCAAACAGGTGGCTCGACAAACAACACCATGGTCATCGCCGGCCCCTGCTCTGTTGAATCTGAAACGCGAATCAGGCAGACTGCAGAATTGCTCGTTCAGTCCAATATTTCAACGCTTCGGGCGGGCAGTTACAAGCCCCGCACCTCTCCTTACAGCTTTCAGGGGTTAGGACTGGAAGGATTGAAACTGCTGGACAAAATACGCTCAGAATACAATCTGAATATCATCACGGAAGTTAGGGATTCGACACACGTGGATGAAGTCATTGAATATGCTGATATTATACAAATAGGTGCAAAAGCAATATATGATCATGGAATCCTGAAGAAATGCAGTAAAACCAATAAGCCTGTCCTGCTTAAAAGAGGTTTCGGCACGACGTTGCAGGAATTCGTCCAAATGGCAGAATTTGTTTTGTCCGGTGGAAACGAGAACCTGATGCTATGTGAACGCGGTATCAGGACATTTGAAACCAAAACCCGGTTTACCCTTGATCTTTGTGGAGTGGCATTTTTAAAAGAATACACCAACCTGCCAATCATACTTGACCCAAGCCATGCAATGGGATATGCCTATGGTGTACCGGGACTCGCCAGGGCATGTACAGCAATGGGAGTTGACGGCTTATTGATAGAAGTGCATCCTGACCCGGCCAGCGCCCGTTCGGACTCGGCTCAACAATTAAATCATCAACAATTTACAGAATTATTGGAAAGCCTTAACGCGGTAGCACGGTCAATCGGAAAAACAATTATTTAAAATGAACCACTTTATTAATAACATAAAACATTTGACAGGCAGGGATGCTTTAACTGCCGGTGAACTCTCTTCTAAACTGGGGTTATCCACCGGTATTGAAGAAATACTGGCAGGCAAATCGAACCTTTCACCGGATGACCTGTTAAAACTATCTGAATATTTCAGGTTTTCAGTAGACATATTGTTGTCAAAAGACATTAAACCATTTGAATATATGACCGCCCGAAACATTAAATTTTTAGTGCTTGATGTTGACGGGGTTATGACAGATGGTGGTATGTATTATACCGAAAGCGGAGATGAATTTAAACGCTTTGACACGCGTGACGGGCTTGCAATCAAACGGCTTACAAAGCAGGAGTTTCCTGTTGGCATTATCAGTTCCGGATTCCTTGATGCTTTAATCAAAAAACGAGCCCATTTATTAGGCATCCATAAAGTCCAAACAGGGCCGGCCCCGAAGCTTCAAACCCTGGAACGATGGTGCATGGATATGGAACTGGACATCAAACAAGTCGCGTTTATCGGGGATGATATTAACGACAAAGAGATCATTGAAAAAGTAGGCATTTCAGCTTGCCCGGCTGATGCATATGAAGAAATTAAAAAAATCGTTTCAGTGGTTCTTTCCAAAAACGGCGGGAAAGGGTGCGTGAGAGAATTCGTGGATTTATATTTAACCGGGAACCCTTATTTTGATTTTAACAACACTTATTAAATGCCTTATTTAATTTTTATTACTACAGGTATAATTGTAGTATTATTATTCATTATACACGTTCAGTACAGGAATATCCGGAAATACAAAAACGGGGCCAGGAGGCTTTCCGAGGCCTATAACGACTCTAAAACAACACGTTACGATGCATTAATCAATAAAATCATATATTATAAAAAACATATCATGCCTGCCCCGTCAAAAAAAATAAATAACCTCCTTTTTAATACCGTTACTCCCCTTTTCAAAGATCATAAAATATTTATTCATGTTACAAATCACCAATCCATTGCTGAAAGAATTTTAACAGAAGGCTTTAAATATTCCGAAGATTTTTACAAATCATCGACAGAAATTTCTAATGACCCTGTTGACCTGGCCTATAAACTCCAATTATACAAAGGATATGGCAACTATATTATCATCATGTGCATTCCCAAGGAATTATATAAAGCAGTCAGAAAACAAACTACACTTACAGACTCTGACCTGCTGTCGGAATACGGAATCAGTGAATACAATCCAGATGACGAATTAAGCTACAAGTTACCCCCGGGCTTTGTAAAAGGGTACATCAATATTGAAAAGACGCTGCTTATTGAAAATACATTGTTTCAATAATAAACACCTGACCGCGGCCATTAGAATACAATTCCATGAATACTTCATAAAATTTATAGGGATAAGATATTTTGGGTTAAAAGAAAAAATATCCCTCCTAAAATGACACGGTGCATTAACAATTATATTATTTTTAATTCCTAAAATAAAACTATATTCAAATGGAATTAACAGCCTCGGTTATTTATGGATCTGTAAGATCGGAAAGAGAAGGAATAAAAGCAGCCAGATATTTACATAAAGAACTCAAAAAACGAATTACACAAGTACATTTTATTGACCCGGAAGAATTTGAACTTCCCTTGCTGGATAAAATGTATAAAGAATATGCAAAGGGAAAAGCCCCGGAGAACATGAAACAGGTGGGTGAACGCTTGTTAAATTCAGATGGCTTTTTAATTGTAACAGGTGAATACAATCATGGTATACCGCCAGCATTAAAGAATATTTTGGATCATTACCAAAAAGAATATTTTTTTAAACCCAGTGCCATTGCAAGTTATTCGGCTGGTTCTTTCGGGGGTGTCCGGTCTGCCGTGCAATTGCGTTCTGTTGTAGCGGAACTGGGGATGCCAAGTATTTCATCCATCCTGTCATTTCCGAATATCCAGGATCATTTCGATTCTAAAGCAACTCCCAAAGCTAAAGATATTCCCAAAAGGACCAATCGTTTTCTTGATGAATTCATATGGTATATGGAAGCATTAAAAGAAAAACGAAAAAACGGCACCCCTTTTTAAAAAAGGGACTACTGCAAATTATCGTGGAAAAGGGGTTATTAGAATTTAGAATTCAGAAGACAGAGGCCAGAGTCAAAAAAAACCTTGGGTTAAAACTATTCTGAATGCCGGATACTTAAACCCAAATTATGTAATAGATTTTCTAATGCATATTTTGGGTTAAATCAACTTTCCCTAAATGGTAGTAGATCTTTAAAAAATAAAAGAAAAGTAGTTAATAGAAATTTTTATTATGCTTATCCCAATATTTAATGAGTAGAAAACCAAAAAGCATCCCGCCAATGTGAGCAAA
>CAYPTK010000046.1:0-16009 GCA_964413555.1 uncultured Bacteroidales bacterium
TACACGTTATTTGGGCACAAATAAACATACTATCTTTTTTATCTATACAAATATAACATAAACAGGCAGATAACAAAAAATGGTCCCGTTTTTTAAACCGTTTCTAAAGTCCGGCTTCTTCGTTATGCCCGATGGAAAAACAATGCATTTACGCGAAAAAAAACACTCGTTAACAGTCCATAAAGCTGTTCTGCTGTTGTTTACCAGTCAAAAAACATTTGCGAGTTGCCATCAGCAGGATTTTGTTTTTTTTTGTTTTCTTCTTGTTCACTTGCTGGCGGTTGTTTTTTTTGTTCTTTTGGTGGTGGTGCCTTTTCTTGCTTTTTTTCAGGGGGCATTTCCGTTTTAACAGGTTGTTTCTCTTTGTTCAGGGGTTCCAATTCGTTGATTTTTTTTACCTTGTTTGTAGTGAGTCGTTTGCCATGAGCCTTCACGCCTTTTACAGCAATGAATTCATCTATATTCACGATGTCTTCTTTCTTTTTTACACTGCCGCCATAGTGTATTTTGATCACGGGGTATTGATTTTCACTGAACAAAGTAAGTTTTGATTTGGGATGTTCCCCGATGAATGAAAATTCATTATCTGTTGGTTCGGGTTTAAAGCGTTTCGCGTAATAATAATCCTGTTCCCCGTCATAATAAACAACAGAAAAGACTTTTTCAGGATTATATTTTTCTATTTTAATGATATTGTCTTCATAATGATTGGTGATGTCGTAAGACGTGAGGTTGTAAGTTCCCTTGTTGGTAACAACAAGAACTTTGTCACCTTCAAAAAATTCTCCAAGATATTGGCCATTCTCATCACTGTTCAGCCGGAGCACTTCAAAATCAAACCACCGGTGTCTTCCACCCAGGGTCGACTGGCCTTTTTCTTTCAATACAATTTTATGGATGGGGTATTTGGTTAAAATATTGCCCATGGAGTTTTTACCTTTGATCTCCATTTCACCAAAGTCAAAATCAAATACCCGGTTTTTAAGTCGCGGCCGGGGCACGTGGTACACGGTAACTGTTTCGGCTTCACCATTGGGGTTGGCTGTCATATAAAGCACCTGGGAGCCTTCTGTTCCCTTGGTGAGATCATATTCTTTATCTCTCATGGCACCTGATATTGCTGCTCGTTTTACCCTGATATTTCCTTTAAATCCATCGCGGTAAATGATATTATAAATTGTCCTCCGGTCATTTTTCTTGAATACCCTGACATGGATGATGTTTTTTCCAACAAACAATTTATCATCTACCTTGGTAATATAATACCTTCCGTCTTTAAGAAATACAATGACATCATCAATATCTGAGCAGTCGCACACGTATTCATCTTTGCGCAGGCCTGTTCCAATGAATCCTTCTTTCCTGTTTACAAATAATTTTTTATTGGATTCTACCACTTTCGTGGCTTCAATATTATGGAAATTCCTGATTTCGGTTTTGCGTTCCCTGCCTTTTCCATATTTCTTTTTCAGGTTTTTATACCATTCAATGGTGTAAGGCACGATGTTTGCCAGCTTGTGGTTGATATCTTCGATCTGTTCTTCAATGTTCTTAATGTATTCATCAGCTTTTTTAATATCGTATTTTGATATTTTTTTGATCTTTAATTCCGTGAGTTTCACGATATCGTCCCGTGTGACTTCCCGCGCGAGTTGTTTTTTAAATGGCTCCAAACCGTTGTCAATGGTTTCCAGGATGGCTTCCCATGTCTCGCAATCTTCAATATCATTATATATTTTGTTTTCAATAAATATTTTTTCAAGGGATGACATGTGCCAATCTTCTTCCAATTCCCCCCGTTTTATTTCCAGTTCTTTTGTTAAAAGATCTAGCGTGTGGCCTACCGAGGTTTTCAAAATCTCGCTCACACCCAGGAAACGCGGTTTTTCATTTTCTATGACACACGCGTTGGGAGAAATGGATATCTCGCAATCTGTAAATGCATATAGTGCATCTATGGTTTTATCGATCGAAACGCCATTGGCCAGGTGTACAAGGATTTCTACATGTTCTGCCGTGTTATCATCTATACGTTTTACTTTTATCTTTCCTTTGTCATTGGCTTTAATGATGGAGTCTATCAGGCTGTTGGTGGTTTTGCCAAAAGGGATTTCCGTGATGGCAAGGGTGTTTTTATCCACTTTTGACATCCGTGCCCGAACGCGGATACTCCCCCCGCGTAACCCGTCGTTATATCTTGAAAAATCTGCCATACCGGCAGTTGCAAAGTCAGGGTACAGGTCAAATTCCTGGCCTTTCAGGTAAGCGATGGCCGCGTCAATGATTTCATTAAAGTTATGTGGTAATATTTTGGATGCCAATCCAACGGCTATCCCCTCGACTCCTTGAGCCAGCAGGAGCGGGAATTTCAGGGGTAATGTAACAGGTTCATCATTTCTCCCGTCATACGAGACTTTCCATTCGGTTATTTTAGGGAAGAAGACTACTTCCTGGGCAAACCCGGTGAGTCTTGCTTCAATGTATCGCGGGGCAGCAGCACTGTCACCTGTAAAAACATTGCCCCAGTTTCCCTGGGTGTCTATCAACAGGTTTTTTTGCCCGAGTTGTACCAATGCTTCCTGTATCGAGGCATCGCCATGAGGGTGGTATTGCATTGTATATCCTATGATGTTGGCTACCTTATTGTAACGCCCGTCATCAATCCGTTTCATGGCATGGAGTATCCTTCTTTGTACTGGTTTTAACCCGTCATTAATATGAGGGACTGCCCGTTCTAAAATCACGTATGATGCATAATCCAAAAACCAGTTCTTGTACATTCCTGATAAATGGATCATCTTAAAAGGTTCGTTCTCTTCATGGCGCTCTTCACCATTATCCCCGCCAGTGTTTAATGCATCATCCTTTTCCTGGCCGTTTCCACCATGCTCTTCTTCATTATGTTGATTTATTTTTTCTTCGTCCATGTTGTTTTGTTCTTTTAAATATTCTCAACAGGTAACTCTTTTGTAATACAAAGTTAATCCAATACTTCTTCGTATTTAAGGTTATTGATGATAAACTCTTGACGTTCAGGGCTGTTTTTACCCATGTAGAATGACAATAATTCAGCTACAGCGTCTGCTTTTCTTAATTGAACGGGTTCGAGCCGGATATCTTTGCTGATGAAATGCTTGAATTCATCAGGTGAAATTTCACCAAGGCCTTTAAACCGGGTGATTTGTGAGTTTTTTCCCAGTTTAACCATGGCTTTTTCTTTCTCTGTCTCATCGTAGCAATACAATGTTTTTTGTTTGTTCCTGACCCTGAACAAAGGGGTTTGCAGCACGTAAAGATGCCCGTTTTTAACAAGGTCGGGAAAAAACTGCAGGAAAAATGTAATGAGTAAGAGCCGTATATGCATCCCGTCAACATCAGCATCTGTAGCAATAACCACGTTATTATATCTCAACTGTTCTATGCCTTCTTCAATATTTAGTGCTGCCTGTAACAGGTTAAACTCTTCATTTTCATACACTATTTTTTTTGTTAACCCGTAAGTATTCAATGGTTTTCCTTTCAGGCTGAAAACAGCCTGTGTATTTACATCTCTTGCCTTGGTGATGGAGCCACTGGCCGAGTCGCCCTCTGTAATAAATATTGTTGACAATAAGCGTTTTTCATCTTTGGTATTATAATGGGCCCGGCAATCTCTTAATTTTTTATTGTGCATACTGGCTTTTTTAGCCCGTTCTTTTGCCACCTTTTTTACCTGGGAAATGGCTTTCCGTTCTTTTTCAGATTCCAGTATTTTATGATGAAGGATCCCGGCAATTTCAGGGTTTTTATGCAGGTAATTATCAAGGTGTTTACCGATAAAATCAAGAATAAAATTCCGGATAGAGGTGCCATTGGGTTCAATGGTTTTAGACCCTAATTTGGTTTTTGTCTGGGATTCAAATACCGGTTCTTCAACTTTAATGCTAATGGCTGCAATGATGGATGTTTTAATATCTGAAGCATCAAAGTTTTTTTTATAGAAATCACGGATGGTTTTGACTACTGCTTCTTTAAAGGCTGCCAGGTGGGTGCCCCCCTGCGTGGTATGCTGCCCGTTTACAAAGCTGTAATATTCTTCACCGTATTGCCTGCCATGTGTTATGGCGACTTCAATGTCATCATCAGAAAAATGAATAATTTGGTATAGCCCTTCGGAGCTCATGTTTTCCTCGAGTAAATCAAACAACCCGTTTTTGGAATAATATGTTTTTCCATTGAAATGAATGTTCAATCCAGAATTCAGGTATACATAATTTTTGAGCATATTTTCCACGTATTCTTCCATGTAGTGGTAGTTGAGGAATAACTCGGGATCAGGCACAAATGACACCAGGGTACCTGTAGTGTTGTCTTTTGAAGGTATCTCTTCTTCATTTAAGAGATTGCCTTTTTGGAAGCTCACGGTTTTTGATTTATTATCGCGAAACGAGGTGATTGAAAAATCTGCTGAAAGAGCGTTAACCGCTTTAATACCAACACCATTCAATCCCACTGATTTTTTAAACACTTTAGAATCATACTTGGCACCCGTGTTCATTTTGCTTACCACTTCCCTGAGTTTACCAAAAGGGATGCCTCTTCCATAATCCCGCACTTCTACCTTATGCTCAGTAATGCTGATATCTATCTTTTTACCAAATCCCATCATAAATTCGTCAATGGAATTATCTATGGTTTCCTTAAGCATGACATAAATACCATCGTCGTGAGAAGTACCGTCTCCTAACTTCCCGATATACATTCCCGGGCGACGGCGGATATGTTCTTTCCATTCTAAGGTTTTAATGGTATCTTCTGAATAGTTTGCTGTCATAATCTTATATTTTAGAAAGAAAATACAAAAATAATGAAAAGAAGGTAAGGGATGGTATATGTTTTTTCAACAATGCATGATGACAGATGAAATAAAAAGCAACAGGAAGCTAAAAATCCCTTTAATTTTAAACAATTCACAGGTCAATGAGAATATATTACCTGTTAATAAAATGTTAAATCCAGTTTTTTAAAGATTTTAAATTATCAATAATAATAATCAAATAAAAAATGCGTTTTGTTCAAACCGAAGCGCTGACAAGAATATAGCTAAGTATTAATCTATTGATTTGCAATTGATTAATAAAAATACTGAATTTTATTTCATATATTTTTTATTTGAAATAGCAAAAAAGTTTGATTAGTTTTCTTATTTTTATATATTCGCAGCCGCAATAAACTTAATATAAATAAACAAAACAATTCTTATGTATTGGACATTGGAATTAGCCTCAAAACTAGAAGATGCACCTTGGCCGGCAACAAAGGAAGAGTTGATAGACTTCGCGATTCGATCGGGAGCCCCTATGGAAGTTATTGAAAACCTTCAGGAATTGGAAGAAGAAGGAGAAGTATACGAGAGTATAGAAGACATTTGGCCGGATTACCCCAGAAAAGAAGATTTTCTGTTTAATGAAGATGAATATTAATATCATCTTTTACCTTGGCGTCAAAAAGCAGAAGGACCTACTTCAATAGGTCCTTTTTAGATTTAGGGCGCGATTTATCCAACCATTTAAAATGTTCCAGGCGTAATGTCGTTTGATCAACTTTATCAAGCGGATGAAATGAAGCATCTGGCTGGGTCATAAAATACACCCTTTCGACTTCCTGATTTTTAAGTTCAAGTATCATCGAAGAGGATACTGACCGGTTTACACCAACATATCCATCTTTATTCTCGGGGAAAAAAATAGATTTAGCATTCCCGTTTACAGTTAATTTATACAGTTCTCCATTTTTAATGTACCCGGTTATATTTCTTCCCTGTGCCTGGTTGTATTTTGGGCTGATCGTGTCTTCTTGACGGATAATGATGGAATTGGTATACATTTTTACCGAGTCTGCCGAATTGTTGGATGTATACACCTCGATGTATTCTGCTGACAACTGGTAACCCCGAGACCATAGTACCGGGTTTGTATAGAGCCTGATAATGGAGTCTACTGTTGAATACACCAAAGAATCGCATATCCCCTGCAAATCCTGTTTATATATTTTCACGTTATGAAATGCTTTAATGATTTTATCTTTTTTTGTCGTGTCCGTTTCTCCGGGGGCGGTTGTATCCGGGTCAGACATTAATGTATCCCCGTGTATGTAAAGTGAATCATTTTCTTCAGTAACACTAATAAATAAGGCGTTGTCAGTCATTAATGACGCTTCTGTCTCTTCATATAAATAGCCATAATTTCCCTGTAATATTATATTTTTAACCGAATCAAACAGGGTAATATTATTGAATGCTTCTCCATACCCAATTTTCCGGTCATAAAATAAACTGTCGCCTTTTAATACTTGGTCATTACTTATTAAATAAGGATTTTGGCTGAACCGTGACACGTCTGTTCCCGTGTTATACCAACCTTTTTCACAATAAATTTTATTGGTATTGCTGATAATATCTGTAGGGCCAAGGAAAAAAGTGGTTTTTGTTCGCGTATTGTACTTCATTGTATCACAATAGATAGTATAATCGGGGTTGACAAGTTTTACCGAGTCTTTAAATTCAAACAGGTCTTGTTCTGAATAATAATATCCTTTCGTGCTTGTAAGTGTATTATCACCACTGTAGATTGTTGCCCCGTTTACATAATAACCAAAACTGCGTTTTCGGTCAAAATCAAGATACTCGGTTAAAAGCGTGGTTTCTTTATCAATTAATTTAACATTATTCCTTGATCTTGCCATTTCTGTAGTTCCGTTATACACGATGGTATCGGCATACAGGTGAATGGTATCGCCCTGGTTTACATGAGCATTGCTGTATGAATGCAGGATGTTTTGTTTACTGTAGTAAAGGGCGGTATCACAATACAGGATTGCTCCTTTGTGTTTGCATACTACATTCCCGATTAATCGTTTAGCATCTGAGCCGAGGCTTTTATCCATTTCGATATAATCCGATTGTATTTTTATCTTGTATTGTTTTTGGGAAAACCCGTTGTGAAGATTAACAAGGATTAATAAAAAGAAAAAGACATGCTTCATCTGTTTATATTTTTAGTCATTTAAAGTGAAATATTGATTGGTATAGAGGGATAAAGGGTATAGAGGGAGCAAGGGATCGTGATAAGGGTGTGTTGACTCTTATATCTTCTATCCCTCTATATTCTTTATTCCTTTCTTTTCCTTTTATAATCATGCGCGTACATCTTAAAAAAATTGTCACGTCCCGGTTCATCGTCCAGGATAAATGCTGAATGTTTTAACGCGAAGAAATTAACACGAGTCCCCTTTTCTATTATTCATCGTTGTTCCATCCTTTAAAATTAAAATCACATGCCTGGTAGTTTTCATCGATACGGATGAATGTTGTTTTTTGTTTTTTCTGAATCCATTCAACAAATGCTTCTTGTTGTTTTTTGGCCTTTAGCATGTTTTTGATAAGATTATAATCTTCATCAAGGTTTGCTTTATGAGGTTTAACTTTTGATTTGATCATGATAATCTTGTATAATGTCCTCCCGTTTTCATCAATTGATTCGTATGGTTCGGAGATTTGTCCCTCTCTAAGGTTTTTAACGATATAAAAATCATTGGGTTGCAATTCATCCATTTCAAATTCGGCTGTTCCCGTGTTGGGATTGAGTATAATGCCCCCGCTTTTTTGGGTGGCCTGGTCTTCTGAATACTTTATGGCTGCTTTCTCAAAGCTTAAATCATCGTTCGTGCGAATTAATGTTGCGATGCTATCAAGATTTTTTTTGGTTTGCTCAATGGTATTGGGAACATAATCCGGACGGATAAGAATTTGTTGGGTTTTGACCTTATTATCCTTTTGGTCTATTAGTTTAATAATATGAAAGCCTTGTTCTGTTTCAAAAATTTTTGAAATGCCCCCTTTTTTTAGCCTGAATGCTGCTTCGGCATATTTTGTTGGCAGTTCGCCTTTTCCTTTATATCCAAGCTCTCCTCCCTTGGTTGCATTTTCTCCTTCGGAATACAGCACTGCTAATGTTGAAAATTCTTCGCCTTCCATGATTCTCTTTCGCAAATCAAGAAGTTTTTGTTTGACTTCTAAAATTGCTTTTTCCGAGTATTCAGGGTATTTTACGATTTGAGCCATGATGATTTTAGCTTCAACATACGGGATACTGTCTTTCGAGAGTGACTGATAATATTCTTCTATCTCCGAGGGTGTTGGCTTAACATTTTTAATGACCTCCTGTCTCATTCTTTCAGTGAGCATCTGGTCTCTTAACGATTTTCTAAGATCATCTTTGATATCGCTCAACGACTGATCAAAGTAATCTTCAAGTTTTTCAACAGACCCGATGCGCTCGATAAAAAAGTCGAGCCGTTGTTGTAGCTGGAGTTCTACCTGGGACATTTCTATCGTGATACTATCAATTTTTGCCTGGTCTAATAATAAATTTTGAAGCAATAATTCTTCGAGGAGCCTGCACTTGGCAGCTTTTTCACTCATTCTCAAATTTTGCCCGCTTTGCTTAATTTGAATATACCGTTCATGTACTTCTGATTCCGTGATCATGTTATCACCAATAACTGCCACTACCTGGTCCAGTATTTGCTTGTCATTTTGGCCATGAATAACAGGTAGTAGAGAAAAAATTACAAGGGTGATATGTAGAATCCTGATTAGATGCTTTTTTGGTTTTTGCATATATTTATTTATAAAATTTTATGTTGCCATTATTAATTGCATTGTTATATATTTGTTCTTCCAGGTTCCTCAAAAATAAATTTTTGTTCTTGTTGATGAGGATATTTTTTATTCTTCCCGTGACATATTCTAATGGTGCAATTTCATTTTCATCTCTTTTGTCAATGATGTATATCAAATAATAAAATGATTCATCTTTTGATTCAATTACCTGTCCCTTTTTTGCTTTACTTAATACATCCCGCGCGTCACCCGCGAAAAATCTTTTCAATTCACCAATTTCTATCCATTGTTCTTTTTTTTGATTAAACTCTGTTGCATATTTTTGACAATATGAATTCAGCTTTTTTGTTTTTTGATGATTTGTATCACACCAATACCTGAGTTTTTCAAGTCCTGAATATACAAGTGGTATTTTAGCATATACAGCTTTGACAATGGTATTTTGTAATTTAAAGTTATTTTTATTTTTAGAATAATATGCTGTGATTTCAGCTTCAGATAAGGTTGTATCAAGTTTTTGTTTTATAAGTTTGTCTTTGTATTTATAGATTAATAATGATGTTCTGTAATCTTCAATCTCTCGTGATACTTCTTTTTCCTCCCCTGTCAGGTTTAATTCAGCTTTTTTTAGTAAAAGCTGGTTTTTAATCCATTGATAAATATATTGTTTTGAAAGTTGCAGGCTATCCTGGGGCCGCACTCCTTTGGGGATGATTGCAGCGATATCCGAGTTGTAAAGGGATTTGTCATATACCTTTACAATAGGTACTTCATTTTTGTTTTTTCGCAATTCATCACATGAGCTTAAAGTGAATACGATGAATAAAACAAATGAATATTTTATAATATATTTCACAGGATAAAATGCAATTTAAAATTCATCAAGCATTTCTTCATTAATGGTAATTTCATATTTCTGCCTGAGTTCTTCCAACCATTTCTTTTCGAGATAGTCCTGATAATCTGAAGTAACAAGGCCCCGTGCTTCTTTAAATTTTTTAGGTTGACTGGGAAGCACTTCATCAATTTGTATTAACATTACCGAGCCCTCTTTATCATAGAAATCTGAAATTCCTTCCTTCCATTTAAGGTTATCGATTTTTTCGTTTTCACCCCTGGCAAATATCTTGTGTTCTATGGTTATTTCTTTTCCTTCTTTCTCTTTTACCATTTGTTTTATATCTTCATCTGTATACTCTTTTTTCTCTTTTTTGCGTGCATATTTTTCTGTTCTTTCAGCAGTTTCTTCACCGGGGCATTCATATATTGTAACCCTGACCCGGTCATCCCACGTGTATTTATTTTTATTCGACTCGTAAAAACGTTTAATCCCGGTGGTATCTTTCACGGCTTTTGACCATACTTTATCATCCATTATGTTAAACAAGAGTATACCGTCATGATATTCCCGTGATAAATGCCTGAATTTTGGATATTTCTCGTCAAGCAATGATTTTTCATAGTTTATGATCTTTTCATTCGCGAAACGGTTAAACATTTGTTCAACAAACATTTTCCCGGGAGTATTTTTCCATCTCTTTTTTGTTTTTAATCTATTAAGATATTCGGCCATGTCTTTTTGGGTAAAGACCGTGTCTCCAAATTCAACGAGTTTGCCTTCGAGTGATGAGGAATTGGTATTAAAAGTCCAGGTATTAGTAAAATAACCAGACGAATCTAACATGTTAATAATCTTGTTGAGATTGTTTTTGTATTGTTTGTAGTCATATTCATCTTTTAATTGGCTGATAAAATGGTTTTGAATGATTTTTCCCCCGACACCTCTTACTATTTTATCTTCAAGTTCATTTTTTATTTCTTCAAAAGGCGGGATATCTTTTTTATCAACACGTTTTATAATATGAAATCCAAATCGCGTTTTCACGGGTTTAGAGATGTCACCATTTTCTTCAAGTGCATATGATGCTTCTTCGAATGCAGGAATCATTTCACCCATGTTAAACCATTTCAATTCCCCACCATTTTTTGCAGACCGTTTATCATCTGAATATTGTTTAGCAAATTCGGCAAAATCCGCTCCATCTTGTAGTTTATTATAAATATCATTGATGATATTTTCAACGGAATCAATTTCTTCCGGTGTCATGCCCTTGGGTGTGAATTTCATTATATGAGCTACTTTTATTTCTCCCTGTGCTTTCATTTTATCGTGAACTTTGATCAGGTGATATCCATAATTTGTTTTAAATGGCTTTGAGAGTTTTCCTTCTGGTAACTCATGCGCCATTTTTTCAAATTTGTAAGGGAATTTAAACATTGTAAAGTAACCGAGGTCGCCACCATTCCGTTTAACAGAAGGGTCATCTGAAGTAGCCCTGGCTACTTTTTCAAATGGTTCTCCCTGGATTATCCGGTCCCTGATTTCATGTATTTTTTCATATGCATGTAGTGTATCTTCAGGTGGAGCTTTGTCAATGTCAATTTTCATGAGTATATGACTCACGTGTACTGCTTCTTTTTTAAATTTATACGCGTTGTTTAAAAGCTCGTTTTTCTTTTCTTCACTCGTGAGATAAGGTTCTGCAAGTTTATCTTTATATCTCCCGTACTCATCAATAAAAGAGGGCATGGTATCGTACCCGAGTGCTTCGGCTTCTAATACTTTTAATTTGAAATTAATAAAAAGATCAAGGTATTCTTTTACAGATTTTATTGTATCTAGTGTTGTCGTGGTATTATTTTTTGAATAAATCCGTTCGAATTCAGATTTCGTGACTTCTTCACTCGTGTTTGGCCCTTCAATTGTTATAAAAACCTCTTCATTTGTTTGAGCAAAAGAAAATAAATATGCAAAAAGTAAGAGTACTGTAATAATGTTTCTATTTTTCATTTTTTATTTATTTTTTAAAATTATTTAACATTTATTATTCACGGGTATAATTAGGAGCTTCCCGTGTAATGGTGACATCATGCGGATGGCTTTCAGCGATTCCGGCTTTGGTGACCCGGATGAATTGGGATTTTTGCAATTCCATTATATTTTTGGCGCCGCAGTACCCCATCCCGGATCTTATACCACCAAGCATTTGGTAAATGACTTCGGATAATGTTCCTTTATACGGGACTCTCGCGGAAATGCCCTCGGGAACAAATTTATTCTGTTCTTTGTTTGCATCCTGGAAGTAACGATCACTGGAGCCCTCGTGCATTGCTTCAATTGAACCCATACCACGGTATGCTTTAAATTTTCTACCACTATATATAATTGTTTCGCCGGGAGATTCTTCGACACCGGCTATTAATGACCCGACCATTACATTGCTGGCTCCCCCGGCAAGTGCTTTAACAATATCCCCCGAGTATCTAATGCCCCCGTCTGCAATAATTGGCACGCCGGTTCCCTGTAATTCTTTATAGATATCGTAGATCGCGGATAACTGAGGAACACCCACCCCTGCAATAATCCTTGTCGTGCAAATAGAGCCGGGGCCAATGCCTACTTTAACAGCATCTACACCTGATTTGCACAGGTCTCTTGCCGCTTTGGCAGTACCAATATTCCCGGCAATCACTTCGGTTTCGGGGACGTGTTTTTTTATTCTTATTAACGTGTCTAACACGTTTTGATTATGGCCGTGTGCCGTATCTATCACTATGGCATCTACATTGGCGTCTATGAGTTGTTTGGCCCGTTCAAACCCCATATCACCAATACCAATGGCTGCTGCAACTCTTAGTTGCCCCCGTTCATCTTTACAGGCATTGGGGCGGTCTTTTGTTTTCGTGATGTCTTTATAGGTGATCAGGCCTATGAGTTCATTGTCTTTATTGACTACAGGAAGTTTTTCAATTTTGTGTTTTTGTAATATCTGGGCTGCCTCTTTAAGGTTGGTTTCCCGCGATGTGGTGATGATCGATTCTTTGGTCATCACTTCTTCAACCGGGCGTTCAATGTTGTTCTCAAACCTTAAATCCCTGTTTGTAACGATGCCGATAAGTTTTTGTTGGTCATCTACAACTGGTATCCCGCCAATTTTGTATTCTTTCATTAAACTTAATACATCTATTACTTTTTTATCTTTCTTGATTGCAATGGGATCATAGATCATGACATTTTCTGCACGCTTAACTTTTTTTACTTCATGCGCCTGCTCTTCAATGCTCATATTCTTATGGATTACACCAATCCCCCCTTCTCTTGCCAATGCTATGGCTAATCCTGCTTCTGTAACAGTATCCATGGCTGCCGATACAATAGGAATATTTATTGTAATGTTTTTAGAGAATTTTGTATTCAACTTTGTATCTTTCGGCAATATTTCGGAATGTGCCGGTATCAAAAGCACATCATCAAAAGTTAATCCTTCTGAAACAATTTTGTCAGATTCAAATGTCATGTAAAAATATTTTTATAAATTAAAGTTGCCAAAATATAAAAATTATGCGTCCTAATAAAATTTTAGTTAAATGTTTTTTGTTGTAACATACAAGCAGGCTGTTTTATTATAAAGAAAATAAAAAAAATTGAATCAATTTCATCAAATATTAATAAAATACTGGGGGTTTAGTCATTTTAAACCTTTACAGGAAGACGTGATCCGGTCGGTTCATGAAGGGAAAGACACGCTCGTGCTGATGCCTACAGGCGGGGGAAAATCCATAACATTCCAGGTCCCTGCCATTGCCGAAGAAGGAACGGCAATCGTGATCACTCCTTTGATTGCACTTATGAAAGACCAGGTTGACCGTTTAAGAAAACTGGATATTAAAGCCGTGGCAATTTATTCCGGCATGAACCGCGAGGAAATAAAAATTGCTTTGGATAATTGTATTTACGGTGGTTACAAGTTCTTATATTGCTCTCCCGAACGCGTGCAAACCGAACTTTTCAAGGTAAGGATCGAGAACATGAAGGTTAACATGATTGTTGTAGATGAGGCACATTGTATTTCGCAATGGGGATATGATTTCAGGCCCTCGTATTTAAAGATCGCGGACCTTCGCGCGCTTTTGCCGGATGTACCCGTGCTCGCGCTTACAGCCAGCGCGACTCCCGGTGTTGTTGATGACATCCAGGAAAAATTAAAATTTAAATCCCCGAATGTATTAAAAAGCAGTTTCGAGCGAAAAAACCTTGTATACTGGGTTAATCATTCGGAAGACAAGCAGAAATACCTTCTAAAATTGCTTACTTCTGCAAGAGAAAGTGGAATTGTATATGTCAGAACCAGGAAAAGGACAAAAGAAGTGGCATCGCTCCTGAAGCAACATAAAATTTCAGCTGATTACTACCACGCCGGGTTATCAACATCAATACGCGATGAAAAACAAAAACGATGGTCCAACGGGCAATGCAGGGTAATTGTATCTACCAATGCTTTTGGAATGGGGATTGACAAAGCGAATGTACGGTGTGTCATTCACCACGACCTCCCTGATTCCCTGGAAGAGTATTACCAGGAAGCCGGAAGAGCAGGGCGTGACGGGAACAAAGCATTTGCTGTATTGCTATGCAATGATACAGACATTACAAAGGCACGCGTAAGGCTCAGGGATAATTTTCCTGAAATCAAATCCATAAAACAAATCTATGAAGCACTGGGAAACCATTTCCAGGTACCTGTAGGAAGTGGCAAAAACCAGTCGTTTGATTTTAATATTTCTGAATTTGCTTCAAAGTACAAGTTCAATGTTATGACGATTTATAATAGTTTAAAATTTCTTCAATATGAAGGGTATATTGAAGCCACTGATGAAATAAATAATCCTTCGCGGGTGTATTTTACCTTAAACAGGGATGATCTTTATAAATTCCAGGTGTCAAATGCTGATTTCGATCATTTTATAAAATTATTATTGCGGTCATATACAGGGCTATTTACCGAGTATACTGCAATTGATGAAGATTATCTCGCTTTATTGTCTAAAACCAATCGTCAGGCTATTTATGAATATCTTAAAAAACTTGGTGCATTGAATGTTATCCATTACATTCCTCAAAAACGCTCACCCCTGATTATTTATACAGAAGAACGGCTACCCGTGAATTCACTGTATTTTTCAAAAGATCACTACAAGGAAAGAAAACTGAATTACTCGAATAAAATTGAATCAATCATTCAATATGCTAAAAAAGACAATAAATGCAGAAGCCAAATGCTCTTGTCATATTTTGGAGAAACAGAGACGAAGCGTTGCGGCCAATGCGATTATTGTCAAAAAAGAAATGAAGTAGGGGTTAGCCAGTATGAATTTGACCTGATATTAAAAGATATCAAATCAATAATTTTTGAAAATAACGCGTTGTTAACCGATGAATTGATAGATCTTATCAAACATGAAAAGGCCAAAGTGATGAAAGTACTCCAATGGCTTTTGGATAATCATAAGATGCAATATGATGACGAGAATAAACTGAGATGGCATGCCTGAGAAGGGAAATTATTTATTAATAAAATATTTCGAAGTGCTAACCCTTCAGGAAAGGCGAGTTTTGGGAGGGAGTCAACGGGGTAAATAACAGGACACCGTGACTTTATAGACAGGTACTAAATATTTTTTTGTCATGTACATTTTATTGGTCCGGGCAAAATGAACGCGAACCCCGGTACAGTCATTCTTCCTTACAGGGCAGGTTTCGTTACGCTTGCCCCAAAATTACTCATTCACGCCAGTAAACCGCGCGTTTTGGGGCTTCACGAGCCTTGTTCTCGAACATTATGATCCAAACACTTGACTTCATGTACTGGCGCTAATCATAGTTCAATGAAAAATACACCCCAAAACTATAATTTATGATCCTGATTTCAGCTTCACTCAACAATCTGTTTTGCCTGGAATAGATCCATGCTTCTTTATTTATGTTAAAACGATATCCTCCATATATCCCTATAGTCCAATAATCAACATTAAATAAAATATCCTCATAGATTTTGTAAGATAAATTTAAACCGGCAAAACCTGACAATTGATTGAATCGAATATCCAGGTCTCTATTTGCTAAATAATCTTCAATGGTAATCTTTCTCTTTCCATCATAATTAATTAATCTATAACGATTCCATTTCCCGGCTACTTCAGGAATAATTAGTAGACGTTTGGAATTTATTAACTTATATCCAAAATGCAACCCGTATTGTGTAGTATTAAACTGTATATCAAGGAAATCGTGTTCGTTCTCAAAAAACAAAAAACCAATGTTAAAACCTGCATAATATTGATTATAGGTCAGCGCGAATTCAAAGCTGGTAACCCCAATAAATTTATTCATTAAATCAGTATTGTGAACCCCCAATAGTTTTTCAAATTCTCTAAAATCATTAAAATTAAAACTATTTTGAAAAATAGTAATAAATCCAATTTTATTCTTTTTTGGTTGGCCCGTGT
>CAYPTK010000047.1:0-5100 GCA_964413555.1 uncultured Bacteroidales bacterium
TGCACAGGTTATCCGAAATGTAAGACAGCGTATTGGCAAAAGCCTATTGGTGAGAAGTGCCCTAAGTGTGGCGAGATGTTGACGACTACTCCAAAAGGAACCATAAAATGTAGTAATAAAGAATGTAAATATACTAAAAAAGATGCATAAAAATATTTTTACTATTTTTTCTACTGGTTTATTAGGGACACTTTATTATTTTTCAAGAATTAAAAGGATATACAATGTATGGTTGTCAACGGGTGTTATATTGTTTATTCTTTCCATTGTTTGGTTTATGAACAATGGAGCTATAGGATCAATACCTTACATTTTTATTCTTTCATTGATAATTTTAGTGTTAATTGCAAAACGAAATCAGCAAAACAATATATTATATATTTTTTTAATAACTATAATATGTTTATATGCCTTAGAATATTTTTTTGGTGATGTTCTCGTTTATGAGTATCCGTCCAAACAAATATATTATAAAGATATGATATTTGTTTTTAATTTGGTTTTGGTGTCTACATTTTTTGTTGCTAGATATGTTAAAAGGTCTTATGAATATGAACGGAACAAAGTGAATTTTCAAAAAGGAATAATTGAAGAACAAAATAGTCAGATTTATTCAAGCCTTGAATACGCGTCCATGGTACAGCGGAATATTATATCTGATGAAAATGATTTAAAAAATTTATTCACGGATTACTTCGTGTTATTCAAACCCAAAGACATCGTGAGTGGTGACTTTTTATGGGTTCATGAAAAAGAACACCACGGGATCGTGGTCGTGGCGGATTGCACGGGCCATGGTGTGCCGGCTGCCTTTTTAAGTATACTGGGCATTTCATTGTTAAAAGAAATTATAAACCAGGAGGGCGTTGTAAACAATGCTGCCATTTTGCTCGAAAAGCTTCGTAAAAAGCTGATTGTACATTTATATAATAATGAACCCGGGAATCATATTGAAGGCATTGACATGGCTGTATGTATTTTTAATTATCCTGATTATTCATTGCAATTTGCCGGGGCAAACAGGGATTTATACCTGATAAGGAAGAAAAAACTGGAAATCCAGACACCTTTCAACGCGTTTCAATCTGATGACAAGCATTGCCTTTATACATTTAAAGCCACGAAAAACACTATTGGTTTTGATTATGAGACACTCGCGTTCAGGAAATTCGAACTTGAATTTTATACAGGCGATACGTTTTATCTATTCACCGACGGTTTCCCTGACCAGCTGGATTTCAATGGAAAGAAAAAAATTGGCATGTCCAGGTTCAGGAATGAAATATTAAACATGCAGGCCATGCCACTGGCAATGCAGGAAGACCATTTATTCAAAATGAACCTCGAATGGAAAGGGGAGAAACAACAAACAGATGATATACTTGTTATAGGGGTTCGATTGTAATACATTAGTAATGAATCTTATATGATTGGCTTTCTTGTTGGTTGTCGTGTGCTTACGTAATAATTATTTGTTCATAAGTAAGTTATGTTTTTTTACACATCCCCGTGTTGATAAAAAAATGTTCAAAAACTAAGTATTGATTGTTATTTATAAAGTTTATACCTTAAATTTGAATATGGATAAAGTAATTTAATTTTTAAATTCAAATAAAGGAGAAGTAATGGAAAATTTTTTTTATAATTCGTCAGAAAATAATGAATTATCATTTAGCTATTCATCATTTAATAAAATAAATTCAAATAAATATACATTATATGATGTGATGATAAATCCAGAATTAGATAAATTATCTTTTTCAAATAGATTTGAAGTGTTAAACAGCTATCAAGAAGATGTTATTTTGAATAACAATGCTAATTATTTGCGCTATTCAACAGAAGGATGCAAAAATACGCGTACGGTTTTTGATCCTTCTTCGCGAAAATTATTTAAAATGTTGAATTTGGGGTCTAATGATTATTTAAATATGTCACAGCATCCCGATGTCATCAATACAGCTATTGACACGATTAAAAAATATGGTACTGGCGCTGGTGCTGCTTGCAATGCTTCAGGACTCACGAATGTGAAAATCGATTTAGAAAATGAAATAGCCGGAACATTTGGTAAAGAGAAAGCATTGGTATATCCAACGGGGTTTATGACCAATACAGGTGTACTCAATGCCTTATTACGAAAAAATGATATTGCAATTGTAGATATGTTAGCACATGCAAGTATTATGGATGGTGTAGCTGCCAGGAACAAGATGTTATTTAAACACAATGACATGCGCTCCCTGGAAGCTGTTTTACGCCGTGTGAACAGGCAATATACAGGCAAAATCATCGTGGTTGATGGCGTGTATTCCATGGATGGTGACATTGCCAACTTACCCGAAATATCAGATTTGGCCAAAAAATATGGTGCCCTTGTCATGGTAGATGAAGCTCATGCTTTTGGCGTGATTGGAAGCAAAGGGCTTGGTATTTTGGATTACTTTGATATGCAGCCCGATAGCATTGATATACTTACCGGAACACTGAGCAAGGCAATTGGCAGCCAGGGCGGTTTTGTAGCTGGAAATAAAGAGATGATTAATTACCTGATATTAGCAAGCAGGCCCTATTTTTTTACAACAGCACCCTTTGTGGCGGCGAACGCTGCAGCGTGTAAATCCATTCAAATTATTAAAGAAGATATTAACCGGAGAAAAAAACTTTGGGAAAATATCAGGTATTTTAAGCAAAAATTAAAAAAAGGTAAGTTTGACATAGGAAATGCTCAAACTGCTATTTTTCCTGTAATACTTGGCGACCATAACAAGGTTTTAAAAGTGACAAATAAAATGGGTATAAACGGGGTATTAGTAAATGGAATTCCATACCCTGCTGTATCAAGAAAACAAACACGGATACGTATGTCACTTACTGCAGAAATGACACGGGAACAATTAGACAAAGGATATGACGTGTTGGTTAAATCAATACAGGAATACGACAAGAAAAAAGATATGAAGCCAAACACTCCTACATACATACCCGTGGCCTCGAAACGAAAAATTCATGAAACTGCCGGTTTGTAGGTTTTTTTAGGTTGTTGATGCTGATGCCTTGTTGAATACATTATATTTTCATCAGGGTGCGTTGGTTTTAAGGCCTGGTGGGTATATAATCCTGCCAGGCCTTTAGTATCTTACCGCTCAGATTTTTTGCATTTTTTAGCAAAACTTACCCGGTAAGGTTATCCTAATTTAAAGTTTAATGATTTTAGTATGATAATATTTGTTGTTTATAATAACCTTTAGCACGTATAACCCGGGTTTTAACCTTTGCATAGGAATGATATAGTGTATTAGCCCGTTTTTCTTTTGAGTATCCGATTTGTTAATAACACTTCCCATTAAGTCATATAATGTGTATTGAACCCATACACTTTTATTTGTAAAAAATTCAAGTATTAATGGTTTATCTTTAACAGGATTTGGATAACAGGTTATATTAAATTCATTTTGTTTTGCTTCACTAAAATACCCTGAATACCCGATACAAAATTTCGGGTCTGCATAATTCACTGCATGGGGTTGTGTGCAGTTGTACAATCTTGTCCCATAGCCTGTTAAAGCTGTATTGCCGCCTTCAATTGCATCAGGCGAATCCCATACCGTCCGGCGGGCTTCTGCCGGTATATACCCCCTGTCTCCTTCATGATACATAATATCACCAGCCTGTCTTACATGCTCAAGCATGTGCCCGTGGCCCAATTCATGGGCTATAGTAGAATAAAAATCAAACTTGTTAATCCTTAAATTGTCTTCCACGGTGGTATCTATCTGCCAGTTGATATCCGTGTTTATCTCTATGTTAAATTCTTTAAGAAAAAAGGTGCGGGGATAAGTTGAAAAACATTTTATGATTTCCGGCGAGGTTATTTGCAATATGCTGCCACCTCCCATGGCACTGGCAGAAATCGTGCAAATGCCATCTCCCGTGGAATTGGACAGGTTGTCTTCGCCTATTTCCCAGTTTATAAGGGTGGCACAGTTCCAGTCGTGGATTGCACGTGTTGCTGCTTGTTTTGCCAGGGGCGAAAAGTCTTCCACGCTTTGGTCAAAACTTATGGTATACCCTCCCGAATCGTTTTGGTTTGTCAGGTACACGTTGGCCTTTTGCAACAAGCTGTTGTTGAGAGTGTCTTTATCCAATACCTGCGTAAGCGCGTAAGGAATCTCGAGCCCGCTTGCCTCGTGTTCATAACCTGCAAAATTCATTACCTTAAACTCTCCACTCCCCGGAACAGGACGTTGTCCGTTTCCTGTAAAAGCATTAATGATGGAAGGCAGCTTTAGAATTATTTCATCATCATTCCATGAATCAATATCATAATTGTCTATGCTTATTGGTTCCCCAAATTCATCAACAGGATAAGCATCTACCTGGTTGGCATCTTTAAAAAACAGGGTGCCGGTATGCTGTTGGCTGCCAAAATAATTGCCTTCAATTGTCATAAAAGGGTCCAGTATTTTCCCGTCTACAGTAATTGTTTTGTTAAGTCCGGCAGGAACATTGTTTGTAAAGCCGGTGATTTCGGGCACGCAGGTTTCCCCGGTAATGCTGCCCCTGTAATAGGTGGTATCAAAATTATGAACATTGGGGAGGGTGTCGCCGGGATTTACCGTGTAAGACGAAAATATATTGCACAGGCTGATGTCTGTATATTCAATGCCCGTGTTGCGCTTGCAGTTTTTTATATCCAGGGATATGGTCATCAGCAGGGCTGGTGTGGGTGTGATGAGTGTCCTGTTGTACACGGGGTGTTGGTTAAAGTCAGCGCCAAACGGAATGGCTACCAGGTCATTTTCAATATCTACATGCATGGTGTCAGGATCATAATAGCTGGGGGTGTTAAAGGCAGGTGCGCGCGTTACGGTGATGTTGTTATTTCCTTCTATGTTTGAGCCAAACGCGCCTGTATTGTAAGAAAGCCGAATTAAGCAATTGTTAAAATACACTGAATGGTCGCACGACACCATGATGTCAAATACCAGCGAGGCATTGTCTTCTGTATCTCCTTCCAGCCTTTCGTTTTCAATCTCAAGGATCAGGTCAGTCATTCCTTCTTTTTTTTTTATGCTGTCCATTTGTTCCCGCACTCGT
>CAYPTK010000047.1:5200-15749 GCA_964413555.1 uncultured Bacteroidales bacterium
TGTAGTTAAGAAGCTACGGAAAAAGGGAAACAGGTCAGTCATTCCTTCTTTTTTTTTTATGCTGTCCATTTGTTCCCGCACTCGTTCCATCCATTCATTGTGGTTTTTAACCCTTTTTTCATGCGGGTAAGGCGGCGGGGCATACATCTTTTTTTCCGGCTCTTTTTTAGGGTGTACGCAATGATTTACAGCATTGGTATCAAGCCCTGTATGCTTATCCAAAAACTGCATAACCTGGTGTTCTGTATAAAAAAGATGATATTTTTTTGCTTTCCGGTCATACCATCCTGCCATGTGTTTCCCCTGCCTTCTTTTGTCCGGCTCTGTTTCTGTCCATTTAAGGTAACCAATGGTGTTAATTTCTGAAACATAAACCCCAAAAGGATTGTCGAATTCAAATCCTGAATCGCCCGGATACCGGGCTTCTTTGCAAAAAAATATGCCATTGTACATATCCTGTTCCATGATTATAGGAGAAATATAATTATTATGTGCATGTGGAATATAAAAAAAGCCTACATTGGTATCCCCTTCTTCATCTATATTTACATAGCCATGAAAATATCTTGGTGCCGAGGTAACGAGTTCTATAGTACCGGGTTTAAGTTTGTCACCGCCTTTAAAAACCTGGCACACGTTTATTGTTGCCGATGAATAAGCTATTCCAATCTCCCCGTTTTTTAAGTGAAAAACTCCCCTGGGCAGGCGGTTGCCGAGGCTGTCGCCAAAATAATACTCTACCCCTGTCATTTCCCCTTTAAATACATAAGGGATGTCATTAAGTGCTTTGGGTAGTGTTTCCAGGGTACTCTCCTGCGAAAATCCTGTGAATATATTGCAACATAGTGCAATAATAAGGTAAATATGTGTTTTTATATTATAATGGATTAATATGTTTAACTATATAAAAATAAGCAATCTGTTTTTATTATCCAACTTTTTTTCGTGTTGTGTAGTTAAGAAGCTACGGAAAAAGGGAAACAGGTCAGTCATTCCTTCTTTTTTTGGTACTGAAACCAACTACAATGGCCGCGCCGGCTACAACCATCCCGGCACCGATAAGGCTTATCTGTGTGAATCTTTCAGCTTCGACCCGGGTGAAATGAATATGCTCGAGAAACATCATGATAAAAAACGTGATGACAGGATTCATAACAAGTATAATACTCACTTTATTGGCTTCAAGATGCTTTAATGATAATGCCATGAAAATGTAAGCAATTAGCGTGTTGAGGCCGAGAAAGATCAAAACAGCCCAGGTTACAGGAGTTATTGAACCCAGTGATTGAAAATCTGTTACCGGAAGATACAACAAGACAGGAAGGCCGTAAATGATTAAATTTAATTGCAATACCGGGTAGGTACGTACCAGGTGTTTTTGAAAAACAGAATACACGGCCCAGGTGAACCCTGCAAACAATATCCAGGAAATACCTTTATTAAACGATGAAATTTGCAATACAATCTCGTCCGTTTGTTTGTAATAAAAGAGGAGTAGCCCCGTGACAGCCACCAGGAAACCGGCCACGTGTTTTCCCGTGAGCTTTTCTTTGTAAATTATAAAACCGGAAATCCCCAGCAATATCGGGCCAAACTGTATTACCAGCTGGGTAGTGGTAGGGGTCGTGTAATCTACACCTTTAATAATGCCATAATAATTGAATGCTAATCCCAATGCTGCAATAATAAGCAGCAAGGGTGGCTTTTTAAAAATAGAGAGCTTTGACGGACTTATTAACAAAAAATAGAGGAAAAGTATACTAAATGCCAATGCAAATCGAAACCATACAATAGTGAACGGGTCCATTTCTATCAATACAATCTTCAATGCAATGGTTACTACACTCCAACAAAGCCCCGTGAGCACGGCAAATATGATCCCTTTTGTATTTCCTCCGGTATTCATTTTTAGTTTCGATTTTGAAAGGGGCAAAGTTAATGTTTTGTATTGAATATGCTTGCATTTCGATCGTTTGACAAGAAAAATATATTTTCTTATATAACCCCGTTTGATTCATACATGTTTTAGGGGATATAATGAACAATCATGCTATTCTTCAAGTACTTCAAAATAATGCCTGAACACTTCACCATGCTCATCTACTAAGGTAATTACATGTTTCCCGGGTTCGGGGTTTAATTCTTTCTCGTGAATTTCAACTGTTTTACCGATGTATGTTTGGTCCAGGTGCCAGTAAATGGTTGATAACGGGTTCCCGTGTGCTGCTTTAATTACTACTTTCCCTTTTGTTCCATCAAGTTGTACAGGGATATATATTTTTGCAAATTGTTCAGGAAATATAATATCCATGGCACCTGATTTATCACCCGGGTAGCATCCTTCAGCGAACGGGGGCAGGGGACGGTATTCAGGGTGATTTTTTTTATAGTACCATTCCATTACAGGGGGTAAAACAAACCATTTTTCGTGGTGTATTTTATATACATCTTCACATGAAGAGGTAACCCTGTATTGCTTATGTCTGTCTAAATGTACCAGTTCGTGATAAGGACAGGTTTTCATTCTTGATCCTTTTACTGGAATAAATACAGAGTCTGTTTCCTCGCAAAACGGGCCTGCCGGGTAACCGCTTTTGGTACAAACCGGCATTTGAATCATCTCGTCATAAGGAATATCAAACCAGCCACTAATTGAAAGCGTGTTTATGATATCAAAAAGAATGGGAGCAGCAGCAGCAATCCCGGTTAAACCCGGGCGACCTTCTCCATCTGCATTGCCGGCCCAAACACCCACCACGTATCGTGGCGTAATCCCGATAGCCCATGCATCCCTAAAACCAAAGCTGGTGCCGGTTTTCCATGCAACCTGTTCCGATGATTGAAAATATTCCCATCCAGTTTCCTGGCGCGGACGGTTCACGTGTTTTAATGCTTCAAAAGTGTAATAAATTGAAGCAGCATCGAATATACTATGCTCATGGCTCCCTTTTGACGGAACAGGATATGCAGAAGGGATTTGATAATTAAGCGGGTGATAATCATCAGGATGATATGTTGAGTTGAATTCCCTGAAATGGTTTAAGCTTCTGGCCATGCTGGCATAGATTCCTGTAATTTCCCATAATTTGACTTCCGAACCACCCAGAATAATAGACAGGCCATAGTGATGTGCCGGCCGGGAAAGTGTAGAAATATTTAATTTTTTAAGTTTATGATAAAATTTCTCCAGCCCGTAATCTTGCAATAACCTTACTGCCGGAATGTTCAAAGAACGGTAAAGTGCTTCATCAGCAGGAACTGCACCGTCATTTGTCCTGTCGAAGTTTTTGGGGGTGTAACCGGATATTTGAGTCGGTATATCAGGAACAAGTGTTTTGGGAAGCAATTCGCCATCAGATAACATGGCAGCGTAGAGTAAAGGTTTAAGTATACTGCCTGAACTACGTTCGGAACCAATGATATCTACTTTGTTTGAATGCCTGTATTGCAAATCACGGGTGTTGCCCACGTAAGCCAATACATTGCCTGTCTTGACTTCAGCAACAATGGCGGCAGCATTATGTATTTCATTGCCCTTGAGTATCTGATGATGTTTTTCAACAATCCCCGTGACCTTGTTTTGCAAATTTTTTTGTATGGTCGTTTTCACTCTTTGTTCCCTGTACCCGTCATTTTTTACCCTGTTCAATAAATGTAATGATGACTGGGGTAATGGTTCGGGTGTTCCTGGTAAGGGTTCTTCAAGAGCCAGGAGGTAAGTTGTTTTGTCAATAATCTCGTTTTTATAAAGTTTTTCTAATAAACGATTTCGTTTTGCTTTAAATATCTTTTTGTTTTTTCCCGGGTATATCATGGATGGAGCATTGGGCAGTACTGTCAATGCTGCTGTCTCGGCCCAGGATAAATTTTCGGGCGGGCGGTTGTAATATCGCCAGGCTGCAGCGTCAAGTCCCACCACGTTTCCGCCAAACGGGGCGTTCGAAGCATACAAGGCCAGTATTTCATTCTTGCTGTATCGTATTTCAGCTCTTACAGCAAGGATGCATTCAATCAGTTTTTGCCATATATTCCTGGGTTTTCCCTTTCGGGACATCCGAATGACCTGCATGGTGATGGTGCTGCCACCACTTACCACCTTGCCGGCCCTGATATTTTGCCCGAGTGCACGGGATAGGGAGCCCGGGTTTACTCCCGGGTGATAATAAAAGTATTGGTCTTCAAAAACCAATAGCGATTGTTTAAATTGTTCGGGAACGTTTTTATTACACGGGAAACGCCATTGCCCGTCGTCTGCTATGGTTGCACTTAATAAATCGCCATGACGGTCTTCGATGACCGTGCATGCAGGATCATTAAAAAGAGGGTCTGGCAGACAAAATACAAACCAGGCACCAAGACAAATGATGATTCCGTATATTATTTTGTTTTTTAAAGACATGTTGTCTGACAGGCAAGCGCTAAGAAACTAAATAAATTATTGTTTTTTTAAGGACGCGGGTGGGCAAAACGTGTTTACCTGCACCCGCGTGTTATATTTTGTTTACTGCTTCTCGGGTAGAATAACGTTTACCCATTGCCCTGCTTTCCTTGCATGAATATCATTATCATACATGGCTTCACAATATACAGAAGGCAGGTAATACGTTCCCAAATATGCAGCATTAAGTTTAATCCTGAATACTTTGCGCTGGTTCCTGTAAAGGTCAAAATGAGTATATACCCTGTCGTCACGGATGTCTTGATATTCTGGTTTGTCAACCGTGTAAGAGGCATTATATTCATCCATGCGGACATTATGGATTTCCCATCCTGATGGAAAGATTTGTTTTAAAGCCATGTTTTCATACGTGTCTAAAATCCCGGGATGTTTAACCGTTACTTCAGCATAAAAATCAGTCCCTTGTGTGATTTCCGCGGGCTGGATTTCATTATTCTGCATATCCAGGTACCTGACAGACATTTGCAGGTTTTCCTGTGATGATTCCCGGTCGTCTGTTGTTGGAATGCCTTGTTGTATTACCTTTACAAACAAAGATGATGAACCATTGTTTTGTAGATTAATGGTTCCTTTGGTTTCACCGTTTAATTTTATTCGTGTTACGGGCATATCTGTTATGGCGTTTTTGCTGGATTTTCCATCAATGGAGTAGCTGAATTTAACCGGTTCATCACTTTGTCGCCCGATAAATTTAGAAAGAGCCAAAAGCGAATAAGCCGTGGTTTGCGTGCTATACCATCTTCCAGAACCCATTTTTTCAGCGATCCTGTCTGCTACTTTTTTCCCGGTTATTTTTTCTTCCATCAATGAAAGTGTTTCCAGGATCATCGCCATATCCCTGGTACTTGAACCATAGGTATATCCCAATTCCCGGTAATCTTTAACTTCTATTGACAGGTTTTTAATGATGTCTTCTGCAACACGTGTTTTACCGGCCAGATGATAAGCCGCTGCCAGTCTCCATTTACTCTGTAATCTTAAACCATCTTCCTGTCTCATCCTGTTCATGGCACCCATTTCAGGTTCGCCTGCAAGGGCTAATGTATACAACCTGTATACTTGCGTGAGGTCATCATAATGACGCCGCGGGAAATTTGTACTCCACGCGCGTGCAGCTTTTTTCTGAAAGTGTAACCATTGTTTTAGCATCCCCGAAGGAATATCATATCCTTTATTTTTTGCTTCTATTAGGAAATGGCCTGCATAATTGGTACCCCATTCCGAAGCATGACTTCTCCCGGGCCAATAACTAAAACCACCCTCAGAATTCTGGAATTGCATCAACCGGTTGATGCCTGATTTTATGTTTTTTTGTGTACTCTGTTTATCCGACTCAGATAATTTCACCAATTGGTCAAGGAATAACTGTGGAAACACGGATGATGTTGTTTGTTCAATACATCCGTAAGGGTAACGAATAAGAAAATCCAGGCGTTTCTCAAGATTCATGGGCATGAAACTGGATACCTCCAAAACAGCTTCATTTGTACCTTTTATCCCAACGGGATTGTAAGCCGCGCTCCATGTCTGGCCTTTTTCAATAAAACCATCTATTGTTTTTGTAACCTGGGGATTTGGTGCTCGTACCTGTATCTCTGTTTCATACACGGCCTCTTCAGTCCCGGATTTCGCGATGATTTGAATTGTTGCTTTTCCTAACCTTGGTGCAACAGCAGATTCAAAGTTTATTGTTTGATCCCCGGTCTCGGGAAAAGTGATTTTTCGTGTTGTCGAACCCCGTGGAATGAGCATATCATTTGTCTTCACGGATACGTTTACATTTCTTATGTTTTTTTCCATTGCAAACACGGTAACAGGAATCTGAATTTTTTCTTTTGGGCCGATGACCCTGGGAAGTGTTGCCAATACCATTAATGGTTTTTTAACCGGGGTTACTTTCTCGGCAGAACCATACTTAGCGTTTTCACAAGCCACGACCATTGTTTTCACGGAACCAATGTAATTCGGCATGGTGAATGCATGTTCATTGACGCGGCCTGATTTCAAGTGGAATGGGCCAAAGAATTTAACAACAGGTTCAAAGCGATTGGCTTTTTTGCCGTCTTGTTTTTTCAATCCCATGCCGCCACCGATCTCTAATAAGCCTGCAAATTCACCTGAAAAGGCGCCAATTACATAATCATACATATCCCATGTTTTAACCCCTAATGCATCCCTGGCATAGAAATGGTTCCAGGGGTCTGGCGTGGTAAATCCTGTCAGGTCTAATAACCCTTCATCAACAACTGCCACGGTATAATTCATTTCTTTGCCATCGTTCTCGGATATCTTTATGGTAGCTTTTTCATTTGGCCTTAATACCTTAGGCATATTAATGTTAGGTTTCAGGTGTGTCCCCGGGTCTTCTACTTTTATGGGTTGCACGCCATACAATCTTATGGGAAGGTCATTCTTTGTTTGATCGTGAGGCTGTAAAAGAGAGATATAGACATACACGTTGGGAGCCATTTCTTTGGTGGCCTCGAATTTGAATTCCGTGGATTCTTCATTCGTTTCAACCCAAAAACCGTCCACTATTTCAGATCCTGATTCCAGCGTAACAAATGCACGGCCTTCATTGCTCTCAGGCATTTTCACGATCACTTCTTCGCCTACATTATATGTTTCTTTGTTTGTTGAAAAACGAAGCATGGAGGCGCCACCTAATTGATTGGACTCGTCACGCCACCCGGGCCATGTCATGTATACAATTTTCCCGGTCGCGTGGCCGCTTTCATTGTCAATGATTCGAATCAAAGCACGTCCCCAGTATTTTTCATCAATATTAATGCTATACGTTCCTTTTCCATTTTTAGTAGACGCCGTGCCTTCATCAATTAAATACCTGGAAGAAGATGATACATATCTTGACAGGTTGTCGTGCCGGTGACGTTGCCACCACCATCGCCAACTTAAACGGTATACTTTTACCTCGAGGTTGTTCCGGCTGACAGGGTTCCCGTCTTCATCTACTGTTACCAGTGAAATTTTATGCGGCTTGGTAGAATTAATAGCACCTCCCCATCCGCTTCCCTTGGGTACTTTAACACCTACATAGGTTTGGTATGGCGAGTAAGGTTTTTTAAAACGTGCTGTACTGAAATTACCACTAGTTTCGTACGCGCGGGTTTTAAAATATATATTTAACATTCCCGGCGCTTTCTGATAAATGTTGAAGTCAGGATACACTGTAGCAGTTCCCTGTTCATTTACCTGCCCGTCAAATATTCGTTGTTCTTTTGAACTGAAATCACGTGCAGGATCATCAAAAATATAACCAGGGTAGTCTTCAAATGATGTTTCGGTTGATGTAATAACAGCATCTACCTCTGCTTGCAGGTTTCTTGCAGTTGCACCATGCAGCCATTTAACAGAAAGTGTGGCAGGTTCTTTGATGTTTTGTTTTGTAAGCCTGTCAGCACTAAAATTTAATTTTATTTTTAACCTGTTGGGTTTGATCGTTTCTATTTTTAATGTTTTGTTAAACGTGGCTCCACCAACTTTTACTTTGGCTGTCCAGTTCCCGGTTGGTGCTTCGTCTCCTGTTTTTAAACGGAATACATACAATCCTTCTTCACCTTCAGTCTTTACTTTCCTGTTGGCAATTTGTCCCTTGGGATTCACTAAATCAAGTATTACCGGGTGATTTTCAGGAAGTTTATTGAATTGGTCCTCGATCATCACGGACAGGAAAATTGTATCACCGGGCCGCCATACACCGCGTTCGCCATAAATAAAACCTTTGATCCCTTCCTGTGTTTCCCTGCCGCTTACATTGAACATGCTTAATGACAGTGAAGAACCATCATCTAAACGCAGGTAACCATATTGGTCATCATGTCGTGCTATCAGGAAAAAAGGTTTTTCACGGGTATTGACCCGGGCCATTCCTTTGCTATCAGTTTTTAGCTTTTGAATGAGTTGTTGTTGATAATTATATACATGTAATTCAACACCGGATAAAGGGTCTGTAGTGATTAAATCGTTTATAATGAAGATTAATTCACCCGTTTTGCCCTGTTTGGCGATAATTCCCAGGTTTGAAGCCAGTATGTTTTTTTCCACGGCCTGGTTGTAGCGCATGTAGTAGGATGGTTTGCAGGGATCATCCCGTTCACTCCAATTATAGCGGCTGCTGTAACTATAATCGTTATATCCATAATATGACCAATAATCTTCATCACTTTCATTCAGTGCAGGATCAAATTCTTCTTGTATTGTTTCACTGATCTCACTTGTATTGTTTTCTGCATCTTCACCTTCCTGGCACGGGAATAATGACTGGCTTTGATCAAAATTAATCTGGATACGGTACATGGCACCGGGGTCTACCTCGATCAATTCAGACAGGTCTAATGAAAATGTATTCCATTCCCCGAGATCAATGACTTTATCTGATGTAAGTTGCACTTCGCCTTTGTAAACAACACGTCCGACCCGTTTTAGTTCCTTGTCACCATCAAATTGGTTGACCTGGAAAAATTGTTTGATGTTTTTTGGATATATCTTGATGATACGCACGTTCACAGCACGGAGACTAACAGCTTTAAATGGAAAAATCAGGCCGTTGGAACTGGGCAGGATATTTCCTTTCCCAATGAGTTCAACCTTTGGTTTTATGCTTTCAAAGCTGAGGGTGTAGGTGAACTTTTCCCCTAATTTATATCCCAGCGAATTTTCTACTGAAGATTCTATAATAATGTCTTTTTTCCCTGTCTGCCTTACCGTGGGAATGATTCTTATTTCGTTGCCTTCAATGATATGCCTCGCGGAAGTCCCTGTAGAGAAATGCACGAGACCTGTCAAATCCTGGTCTTCATTCAACGGATCAGAAAAAATAATAGATGCATATTGTTCGGGTTGTTGAATTACAGTAGTTTTAAGAACTTTAAAATCACCTAATGCTGGTATTTCGATCTTTTGTTTATAATCTTTTTTTATACCAAGTGCTTTTCCTTCCCACTTTAACGTGATAATATCAGCACTCTCTTTTCGTTTTACCGAGTCAATGGTATAAATATGTTCAATTCCATCAGCCTTGTGCTCCCAGGTTACCTTAAGAGGCTCGTTATCCTGTAATGCTTCAAGCATTTCTTCTACTTTTTCTGCCGGGGCAAAATCAGCAAGGGTTAAAACACCCGTGATTTGTTGCCATTGAAGGTTTTTATTATCATATGCTTTGATATTGGTATATTCTGATTCATAACTCTGCTCCATGGTTTGAAATGAAAATTCAAATGTTTTCATTTTTTCCGGGACATCCATGATTTTCCCGAGTTTAAACTCGACATTATATGTTTCTCCTGAAGCGAGAAGCTCTTCGGGCCTGAATTCAATCGTGTGTGAATTCACGTAATATGTTTGTCCTTTTATACCGGGATTAAAACTAAAGAGTTTTTGTTCCAGGGGCTTGTTTTCTACAGCACCAGGAATGTCTTCCATTAATACCACGCGTATAGTGGACTGGTTCGAGATAATCCCTGATGTGAAAGCGGAGATGTAAGGTGTGAACGCGCTATCAGGTTTTTTTATTTTTTTGGGAGTGAAAATAATGATTGCAAGAATAGCTGACGCGATAGCGATAGCTCCTAATCCGATAAATAAACGTTTGTTTTTCAAAATACTACGAGTTTAAATGAAACAATATGATTTATAGCATGAAAGATATATAATTTTTTTAACTTTTCAAAAGTTAAAATCTTTACAAAAAATCAATAACATTTCACAAGCAAATACAAACCCAGCCCTACTGCTATCATTATTACTTTTGGAAAGTTTGGCTTAGCAACCTTAAAAACAAACAATTATTTGTCACCGGGAATGCATTTAAAACCCGGTTTTGATTTATGTGAGGAACGAGCTTCTACCTTGGAAAAGTGAGTCTGTACTTTTTGGCGTAATAATAATCCTGTCAACAACCCATAGGCATCCAAATGTCTATGATCCTAACGGTTTTTGTTTCCCTGAGGTCCAATAGCAGTAATTTTATAAGTGACTTTTTTCTATAATTATTTGCATTTTTATTTTTTTAAATGTAATATTGTTTCATGAAAAGAGGTGTAAAAATCCCCTGAATATTTCGGATAAAAT
>CAYPTK010000048.1:0-9795 GCA_964413555.1 uncultured Bacteroidales bacterium
CCAGTAAACTGGCATTTTGGGGCTTCACAAACCTCGTTATCGAACATTATAGACAAAATTGATTTTATGGACAGGCACGATTTAAAAGGCTGTGACTTGGGATATCTTATGCTATTAGATATATATTAGTCGCAATTGTTAAACAAACTATGAGAAATATCCTTTCATTCTTTCAAAAATGTTTTTTTCATCCTCATTAGGCGTGGGTTGAAAATTTGGTGATTTGTTAAATTGCTGAAGCCCCTTTTCTTCTTCTTTACTGAGTTTTTTAGGTATCCATACATTAACATTAACAAGCAGATCACCTTTCCCATAACCGTTTACCTGTGGTATTCCTTTCCCTTTAAGTCGAAGAATTTTACCAGGTTGTGTGCCAGGATCGATTTTTATTTTTACTTTTCCATTCAATGTAGGAATTTCGGATTGTTTTCCGATCGCGGCATCCGGTACGCTTAAAAATAAATTGTATATCAAATCATTTCCATCTCTTATTAAGTCAGGGTGTTTTTCTTCTTCTACTACCACGATTAAATCCCCGTTTCTTCCACCTCTTCTTCCGGCATTTCCTTTCCCGCTTACAGTCATTTGCATTCCACCTGTCACCCCGGCAGGAATATCAATAGGAATTGTTTCATCTTTTTTTACAATTCCATCGCCATGACATTTATTGCATTTACTCGTGATTGTTTTGCCGCTACCCCCACAATCCGGACATACTGAAGTAGACTGCATTTGGCCTAAAATGGTATTTGATACACGTGTTACCCTGCCATATCCATTACAAGTCCTGCATGATACAATAGCATCTGCATTTTCGGCACCACTTCCGTTGCATGCATCACATTTCCCGTATTTATTAACCTTTATTTTTTTATGTATACCTTTTTCAATGTCTTCAAGGTTTAATTTTATTTTTACCCTGATATCTGAACCCCTGGGAGATGAATTTCCCCGTTGTGAACCTCTTCCAAATGAGCCGAAATCTCCGAAAAAGCTTCCAAATCCCCCGAAACTTTCACCAAATATATCGCCAAACTGACTAAAGATATCTTCCATGCTCATTCCACCGCTTCCAAATCCGCCACCTGAAACACCTGCATGGCCAAATTGATCGTATCGGGAACGTTTATTGTCATCACTTAATACTTCATAGGCTTCAGCAGCTTCTTTGAATGATTTTTCTGCTTCTTTATCTCCCGGGTTTTTATCCGGGTGATATTTTAACGCTTGCTTTCTGTATGCCTTTTTAATTTCTGCTTTTGAAGCTGTTTTTGTAATCCCTAGTATTTCGTAATAGTCTCTTTTTGTGGCCATTAATTAATAATTATGTTTAAATTCAATATGTTGCTATTCTCCAACAACTACCCTTGCATATCTTAATACTTTGTCATTTAAGTAATACCCTTTTTGTAAAACATCAACTACTTTCCCTTTTTGATCTTTATTTTCAACAGCTATTTTTGACATGGCTTCATGTTTATCCGTGTCAAAGTCCTCTCCAGTCCCGGGGATTTCCTTAACACCTTTTGATTCTAAGAATTGTTTGAATTTTGAATAAATCAAATCAATCCCTTCTTTCACAGCTTCAATATCCCGTGTTTCCTGAACAGAATCATTCGCTCTTTCTAAATCATCAATTACCGGTAAAAAACTTATTAATAAATCTTCACCTGCTGATTTGATCAATTCGGATTTTTCTTTCAGGGTTCGTTTACGGAAATTATCAAATTCTGCTGATAAGCGAAGATATTTGTCTTCCAGAATATCTTTTTCCTGTTTTAATGCTTCTTTTTCATCCTTTGGAACATCTGCATTATTTCGGTTTTCTTCTTTTATGTCAGGTTTATTTTTCTCTTTTTCATGTAAAGAATTCTTCCCTGTGCTTTTTTCTTCTTGTTGTTGTTTCTCTTGCTTTTTTTCTTCTTTTATTTGACTCATATCCTCACTGTTTTGCTTTTTCTTTACCATTCTTTAAAGAAATTATTCGTTCGACAAAATTAAGTAATAAATTCGTGCTTAACAAAAGGTTTGCCATTTAAAATATACATGACAAATTGACATTTTATAATTAAAAATGAATTGTTCTTGATTTTATATTGTTCCGATAATATATTTTTGTATGAAATTTGACAGGCACTATTTAGTAATACAAATTGGTTATTAATTTAGATTTTTTATGAGATACGCGGTCGGAGATATTCATGGTTGTATTGAAACACTTAAGATTTTAATTGAAGAAAAAATTAATCCAGCAAAAAAAGATTTGCTTATTTTTCTTGGTGATTATATTGACAGGGGAAAGAATAGTAAACTCGTGTTGGATTATTTGAAACTACTGATTAAAACCGGTTATCATGTAAAATTATTAAGAGGTAATCATGAAGAGATGTTATTGAATTCGTTTCGAAGTTATGATGATTTTATGCTATGGTATTATAATGGAGCATCCAGTACGTTTTTGAGTTTTGGAATTAATCTTTATTCAACCATTGAATGGCAAAAAATACAACAAATACCAGACGAATATATAGATTTTATAAAAAGTACTGAATATTATTATTTAATGGATGACTTTTGGATTGCACACGCGGGGTTTAATTTTAAACATGATAATATTTTTACAGATAAACATTCTATGGTATGGATACGTGATGTTATACCGGATACGAGTGTCTTAAAAGATAAAAAAATTGTTCATGCTCACACGCCCGTGCCCCTGGAAACTATTCGTTTAACAGTTGATGATAAGGATTCTCAAACAATCAATATTGATGGGGGTTGTGTATATAATAATAAGCCGGGTTTAGGGAACCTGGTAGCTTTAAACCTGGATTCACTCGACATTATTTATACCCCAAACATGGATTAAATGAAATGTTGTTTTACACTGAATCCTACTAACCCGTTGATAGTCAATATTAATATTGTTCGAGATATTCTTGTTAGCATTTCGCTAAGTTAGC
This sequence comes from uncultured Bacteroidales bacterium, assembly GCA_964413555.1. Taxonomy (GTDB): domain Bacteria; phylum Bacteroidota; class Bacteroidia; order Bacteroidales; family JBBRXJ01; genus CAYMKE01. The sequence goes on from CAYPTK010000048.1 coordinate 2,964, forward strand.
GGGCATCATGGACAAACAGAATTGGTTATTCTCCTATGATCTTAACAAGTACACGTTTTTCACGTTTCCCGTCAAATTCTCCATAAAAAATTTGCTCCCATGGCCCTAAATCCAAATTACCATCTGTAATCGCGACGACAACTTCCCTGCCCATGATTGTTCGTTTTAGATGTGCATCACCATTGTCTTCAAATCCATCGTTATGACGATATCGCGAATGAGGTTTTTCAGGGGCGAGTTCCTCGAGCCAATGTTCGAAATCCTGGTGTAACCCCGGTTCATCATCATTAATGAAAACGCTTGCTGTGATATGCATGGCATTACAAAGCAAAAGGCCTTCCTGTACCTTGCTTTCACGAAGTGCCTGATTTACCATGGGGGTAATATTCAATAATTCTCTTCTACTTTTAATGTCGAACCATAATTCTTTTCTGTATGATTTCATTATATATATTTTTTAGTTAATGAATGCAAAAAAACTGTCTGTTTATAAGGCATACACGGACAATAAGGGTGGTAATTTTCCCTAAACCTTTCTTTTTTTCATACCCGTTCGTGTCAAAAAGGTTTGTCATGCCCGGTTAATTCGATTAATAAAATTATAATGAAGCAAAGTATGATTTGAGGCTCTCTATATAATCATCCAATTGTTGTTCGACCTTGTCAAACTCTTTTTTATCTGTTAATTTTCTTTTGACACTAAAATAAAACTTGATTTTGGGTTCAGTACCCGATGGGCGCATCGAGATTTTTGAACCATCTTCCAAAATAAATTGCAAAACATCTGATTTCGGTAAATCTATTTTACCTGTAGAGTTGTTTCGTTTATCAACAATCATTTGTTTCAGGTAATCATATACTTTAATTACCTTTTTATCCTGAATAAATTCAGGAGGTGAATTCCTGTGTTCTTGCATGATCCGGTGAATATCTTCTGCACCTTGTTTCCCTTTTTTCTTTAAAGACATTAAATATTCTTTATAAAAACCGAATTTCATATAGATATTCAATAGTTCATTAAAAAGGGAAGACTGATTATGTTTTGCATATGCTAAACTTTCGGCGAGCATTGCACAAGCCATGACAGCATCTTTATCACGTACAAAATCATTTACTAAATAGCCATAACTTTCTTCTCCTCCTACTATGAATTGTTTTTTGTTTTCATTTTCACGGATGATTTCAGCAATGTTTTTAAAACCGGTATACACGTCAAAACATTCAACTGAATAATTATCCGCGATGTCTTTAATCATCTCTGACGTGACAATGGTTTTAACAATAAATTCATTGCCTTTTAATAAGCCTTTTGATTTGTATTGTGATAATACATAATTGATTAATAGGGCTCCTGTTTGATTCCCGTTTAATAAGATATATTCATTTTTATGGTTTTTTACTGCTATTCCTACACGATCAGCATCAGGATCTGTTCCCATCACGATGTCTGCATCTATTTCTCTTGCTTTTGCAATGGCCATATCAAGTGCTGCTGTTTCTTCCGGGTTTGGAGATTCGACAGTAGGAAAATTTCCATCTGGTTTTGCTTGTTGTTCAACAATAAAGACATTTTTAAAACCTAAGCGTGAAAAGATTTCAGGAACAAGCTTTGTCCCGGTTCCATGTATAGGGGTGAAAACAATTTTAACATCATTATTTTGCTGAACAATATCGGGATTTAAAGAAAGGTTTTTAATTTTTTCAAGGTAAACCGTGTCAATATTATTTCCTATTTCCTGGATGTTTTCAGGAATGGCATTAAAATTTACCTGGTTAACAGAAGTTATTTTTCTAACTTGTTCTATAACGCGTTTATCATGCGGGGGGACAATTTGACCACCATCATCCCAATATACTTTGTACCCGTTATATTCTTTAGGATTATGCGAAGCAGTAATGACCACGCCTGCCTGACAATTTAAATGCCTGATAGCAAAAGAAAGTTCAGGAGTGGGGCGTAAATCGTCAAAAAGGAAAACACGGATATTATTTGCCGAGAAAATATTCGCGGTGTTTTCGGCAAATATCCTGCTATTATTTCTGGAATCATATGCAATTGCTACTTTTATCTCGTTCATGCCCGAGAATTCATTTTTTAAATAATTGCATAACCCTTGTGTTGTCATTCCAACGGTATAGCTATTCATCCTGTTGGTTCCGACTCCCATGATACCTCGTAATCCGCCTGTTCCAAATTCAAGGTCCCTGTAAAAAGCATCAATCAATTCTGTTTCATCATGATCTAATAAATCTTGTACCTCCTGGCGTGTTTGTTCATCAAAATTTTCCGTGAGCCATTCACGTGCCTTTTCTTTGACTGATTTTAATAATTTTTCATCCATGTTGTCCGTGGTTAATTTATCAAAAGACTTGTTTATTCCGCGAAAATATAAAGTTTTATTGAACTTCTCCCTGAACTTTTTCAAGAATGTCAGAAAACCCTTAAAAAATATCAAATGCTAATATGCATAATATTCTGCTTCTTTAAAGAGAGGATGTTGTAAATCTTTTTCAGAGATAGTTTGTTCTTGTTCAGGAATTTCCCATTCAATGTTTAATTCGGGGTCGTTATATAATATGCCTCTCTCGGATAGCGGATGGTAAAAGTGACTGCATTTATATAATACAACAGCTGTATTGCTTAATACAGAAAATCCATGAGCAAAACCCCGGGGAATGTATAATTGCATTTTATTTTTTTCATTAAGATAAAAACGTTCCCATTTTCCGAACGTGGGAGATTTTATTCTTATATCTAACACTACATCCAGTATTTCTCCCTGCAATGCTCTTATTATTTTTGCCTGAGAATAAGGGGCGGCCTGGTAATGTAACCCGCGAATCACCCCGCGGGTTGATGTTGATTGGTTATCTTGCACGAACCGGGTGTTAATTCCATTTTTTTTTAACGTGTTTTTATTATAACTTTCAAAGAATGAGCCTCTTTCATCTTCAAATATTTCGGGTTTGATCGTGAATACTCCAGGTATTTTTGTTTGGGATACATTCATTTTTACAAATGATCTTTTTTTTGGGCAATTTTTAATAAATATTGTCCATATTGGTTTTTTTGAAGTGGCTTTGCAAGATTCATGAGTTCTTCTTTAGAGATGTACCCGTTTTTATAAGCGATTTCTTCAATACAGGATATTTTTAAGCCCTGACGTTTTTCTATCGTTTGGATGAAATTAGAAGCCTCCAATAAACTTTCATGTGTTCCGGTATCCAACCATGCAATACCCCTGCCCAGTAATTCAACTTTTAACTCGTGATCTTTTAAGTACAATTTGTTTAGGTCTGTTATTTCCAATTCGCCCCTGGTTGAGGGGGTAAGGCTTTTTGCCTTTGAGACAACATCATTTGGATAAAAATATAATCCTGTTATCGCGAAATTTGATTTTGGTTGTCGGGGTTTTTCTTCTATACTCAACACGTTGTTCTCGTTGTCAAAATCTACAACCCCATAACGTTCGGGATTATTAACGTAATAACCGAAAACAACGGCTTCGTTGTTATTGGATGCAGCTTTATGCAATATTTTTGGCAACCCGTGACCATAAAAAATATTATCACCTAAAATAAGACACACGCGATCATTTTCAATAAAATCTTCCCCGATCAAAAAAGCCTGGGGTAATCCATCAGGAGAATGTTGCACCTTATATAAAATATTGATACCATATTGATGGCCATTCCCTAATAAATCCTGATAAAGGGAAATGTTTCGAGGATCGGATATCACTAATATATCCCTGATGCCCGCTAACATAAGGATTGATAGAGGGTAATAAATCATGGGCTTATCATAAATCGGGATGAGTTGTTTCGATATGCTTTTTGTTAAAGGATAGAGCCGGGTTCCGCTTCCACCTGCAAGTATAATCCCTTTCATGTTGTTATTATTTTTTTGAAGTAATGAATGGTTTTATCCAATCCTTCTTCAAGTCCAATTATAGGCTCCCAATTATTTAATAGTTGTTTGGCTTTGCTAATATCCGGTTGTCTTTGTACCGGGTCGTCTTCTGGTAATGGTTCATATTTAATTTTTGAAGACGATCCTGTCATTTGAATAATTTTTTCAGCAAGCTCCAGGATTGTATATTCCTTAGGATTTCCCAGGTTTACTGGCCCGGTGATATGATCCTTCGTGTCCATCATTCTTATCATGCCTTCAACCAGATCATTCACATATTGAAAACTTCTTGTTTGTGTTCCTTTCCCATATACAGTAATGGGCTCGTTTTTCAGGGCCTGAACAATAAAATTGGATATTACCCGTCCATCATTGGGCAACATCCTGGGTCCATACGTGTTAAAGATTCTTATGATTTTGATTTTAACGTTGTTTTGTTTGTTGTAGTTAATAAATAATGATTCAGCACACCGTTTCCCTTCATCATAACACGAGCGGCTACCAATGGGGTTTACATGTCCCCAGTATTCTTCTTGCTGGGGGTGTTTTTCCGGATCTCCATAAACTTCACTTGTTGATGCCTGCAAGATTTTTCCTTTTACTCTTTTTGCACAACCCAGCATGTTAATCGCACCCAATATTGATGTTTTGATGGTTTTGATGGCATTGTATTGATAATGGATAGGGGATGCCGGGCAAGCCAAATGATATATTTCATCAACTTCTGTAAAATAAGGAGATGTAATGTCGTGCCTTACCATTTCAAAATAATCATTTTTCATTAAATGCAATATGTTTGCTTTAGACCCGGTGAAATAATTATCGAGTGATATTACTTCGTTCCCGTTATTCAGGAGTTTTTCACATAAATGAGAGCCAATAAATCCGGCACCACCTGTTATTAATATTCTTTTCATTGAATGATTTTTTATATTACAAAAATAATTTTTTTGTTTGATTAATTTAATTTTAAAAAATATTCTCTATCTTGTAACATATAAAATTTACTTAAATATTTTAAAAAATAAGATATTTCTTTTATAAATTTCATTTAATTTGCAATTAGGAAAAAAAATCAAAAAAAATGGAAGAAAAAAACAAAAAGATACTCATTATAGATGATTCGGCTGTAAATAATGTTTTATTGGAAAATGTCCTGGAAGACCAAAATTATGAAGTTATTATTGCTTTTAATGGCAATGATGCATTTAAAGCCATTGATAAAAATATTCCGGACCTTATTTTATTGGATATCATGATGCCTGATATGGATGGTTATAAAATTCTTGAAGAATTAAAATCAAAAGAAAATACAAAACAAATTCCGGTCATTATGGTCAGCGCTAAAAGCGATTCATTGGATATTGACAAAGCAATGGAACTCGGGGCAGTTGATTATATCATAAAACCAATCAATATAAAAACAATTTTAGAAAAGATTCAGGGTTATATAGATTAATCATGCATCTTGATTTATAATTTACAGCATTCTAAGATTTATTTAATTATATTCAACATGAATACAAAAGGCATTACATCAGTAACATTAATTTTAACAGGCAGTATACTTACGGCTATTAATACCATCGGAACGAGCTGGGCATCTGTAATTGCTTCTATAACAGGATTTATATTTCTTTTCGTGGGTTTGACCAGGTTTAAGTCATTGTTGGATGAAAAAGGGCAAGATGCTGTAAAATTATTGATTGTCGCGGCTATTACAGGTACGGGTGGTATGTTGTTGGATTTGATCCCCGGCCTTAATATATTGGCTTCTATTGTTTATCTTGCAGTGTTTATCATCGAGTTGTTTGGTTTTTTGAGATTGAAAGAATCAAATCTTTGTAGAAATTCAACAGGAAGCCAGGGGATCAATTTAATTTTAATTTCCATGGTTACAATGATCCTGGCAGTATTATTCAATTTGATCCCGTATATAGGACAAGCATTAACATCCCTGGTTGCACTGTTTAGTATGATTTTGTTGATTTCCGGGTGGGTTAAAATCCAGGAAGCTGTTATAAATGAAGGGAAAGAGTGATTTAATACAAAAAACAGGGGTTGTCAAAAAAGCGATATTGTATTTTTTCACTAATCCAAGATGAACTACTTTTTAAACATCCCCTGTTCCCTGTTTCATATATTTTTTGACCCGGCTTTATAGACAGGCGTAAGAGGGATTTCTAATAATTCCTTTCGTTCAAAAACTCTGAAAAAATAACGTGAAGGAATTATTAGAAGTTCCCCTTGAATTTATTTCTAAAGGTTTTTTACTATTTCTTTAGCAAATTCAGAACATTTGACTTTTGTAGCACCATCCATTTGACGTGCAAAATCATATGTAACTTTTTTACTAAGTATTGTTTTTTGGAGACCTTGCCTGATTGATTCGGCGGCTTCTTTCCATCCAATATAATCCAACATCATGACACCGGAGAGGATAACAGAACCCGGGTTAACAACGTCCTGGCCGGCATATTTTGGTGCGGTTCCATGTGTGGCTTCAAATATGGCGTGTCCGGTTTCGTAATTAATATTTGCTCCTGGTGCAATTCCAATTCCACCAACAATGGCAGCAATGGCATCTGAAATATAATCACCGTTAAGGTTCAGGGTAGCTATAACAGAATAATTGGAAGGACGTGTTAATATTTGTTGTAAAAAGGCATCTGCTATGACATCTTTCACGATTAGTTTGCCGGCAGACATCGCGTCGTTTTCTGCCTTGTTGGCAGCATCCAATCCTTCTTTTTCAACAATACGGTCGTATTGAGCCCAGGTAAATGTTTTTTCTCCAAATTCTTTTTCTGCTAATTCATAGCCCCATTCTTTAAATTTTCCTTCGGTATATTTCATGATATTCCCTTTGTGTACAATAGTTACTGAAGGAAGTTTATGTTCAAGTGCATAGTTGATGGC
>CAYPTK010000048.1:9805-15687 GCA_964413555.1 uncultured Bacteroidales bacterium
ATCTTTCAGTGCCTTCTTTTGAAACGGGTTTAATACCTATAGAAGTAGATTCGGGAAAACGTATTTTTTGAACACCCATCTCTTCCTGTAAATAACGAACTACTTTTTTCGCTTCATCTGTGCCATTTAGCCATTCAATGCCAGCATATATATCTTCAGAATTTTCCCTGAAAATGACCATGTTCGTTGTAGTTGGATCCTTAACAGGGGAGGGAACTCCTTTATAATGTCTTACCGGGCGCAAACAGGTGTAAAGGTCTAATTTTTGACGAAGAGCGACATTCAACGAGCGGATACCTCCTCCTACAGGAGTTGTTAAAGGGCCTTTGATGGCGACCAAATATTCTTTTATTTTATCAAGTGTTTCGTTTGGTAGCCATTCACCATTTGTATTAAACGATTCTTCGCCTGCATATAATTTTTTCCATTCAATTTTTCTTTTTCCATTATATACTTTTTCAACAGCTGCATCAAATACAATTTTTGATGCTTTCCAGATATCGGGACCTGTTCCGTCTCCCTGTATGTAATGAATAATTGGTATGTCCGGGACATTTAAACCTTCTTCCGTTTTGGTAATTTTTTGACCTTCCATGCATTTGATTTTATCAAGTTATTAAATATATATTAAATGTCCTGCAAAAATAATAATACTTGGGTTTATTACAATGAAATTTTTAATATGTTATATTTTAAGCATAAATGCAAATATAGTTATGATTTGTAAATAAAATAATGAATATGGTATATATTATTAAATTAATGATTGTATTTAAAAATATAGACTGTTTTATATGAAAAATATAAAAAATATTGAATGCACCCCCATGTTTTTAAAATGTTTTGTATAAAATAATAAAAAAATTGCAAAAAAAATACAAAAAAATATAGATATTTAATTTTAAATTTTTAAATTTGTACACGTAAATAATTATAATTTATTAATTTTAAAAATATCAAACAATGGCAACGATTAGATTTAAAGCATTGGAAAATGTTTTTTCCAGAAAAGCAATTTGGAAAGAATCTTATGCTAAGGCTACATCGGAATATTTTGGAGAAAATGTATTTTCCGATGAACAGATGAAAAAGTATTTGTCTAAAGATGCTTATGAAAACATTCGTAAGTCAATAGATAATGGTACACAAATTGAACGCCAAATTTCAGATCAGGTTGCAGCCGGGATGAAGTCATGGGCAATGGAGAAAGGTGTAACGCATTATACTCATTGGTTCCATCCATTAACAGGCGGAACTGCAGAAAAGCATGATGCATTTATTGATTATGCCCAGGGAGGTGGGTTTATTGAGCAATTTTCAGGAAAAGGATTAGCTCAGCAAGAACCTGATGCATCCAGTTTTCCAAGTGGTGGTTTAAGAAACACCTTTGAGGCCAGGGGTTATACCGCATGGGATCCTTCTTCCCCGGCTTTTATTATCGACAATACATTATGTATCCCTACAATTTTTATTTCATACACTGGTGAGGCATTAGATCATAAAACACCATTGTTAAAAGCTTTAACTGTTGTAGATAAAGCAGCTGTAGAGGTATGCCGGTATTTTGACAGAAACGTGTCAAAAGTCTTCTCTACATTGGGTTGTGAGCAAGAATATTTTTTAATTGACGAAGCATTATTCAATGCACGTCCTGACCTGATATTAGCTGACCGCACGTTAATCGGGCATGCCTCGGCAAAAGACCAACAGCTTGATGATCATTATTTTAGTTCAATACCCGAGCGTGTGAAAGCATTTATGCAAGACCTCGAAACAGAAGCGTATAAATTAGGAATACCTATTAAAACCAGGCATAATGAAGTAGCTCCAAACCAATACGAATGTGCGCCTATTTTTGAAGAAGCCAATCTATCGGTTGATCATAATTTATTAATGATGGACCTGATGAAGAAAACAGCCAGGAATCATAATTTCAGAATAATTTTTCATGAAAAACCATTTAAGGGAATCAATGGTTCAGGAAAACATAACAACTGGTCATTGTCTACAGATACAGGTGTAAACCTGTTGTCCCCGGGAAAAAATCCGAAATCAAATATGCAATTTCTTACCTTCCTGGTCAATGCAATTAAGGCTGTTTACACGCATAACGAACTGCTCAGGGCAAGTATCGCTTCTGCAGGCAATGCACACCGGTTAGGAGCCAATGAAGCACCTCCGGCTATTATCTCTATATTTTTGGGCGAACAACTTACGAGAATGCTGGATGAAATAGAAAGCAGGGTAACAAACAAAAAAATGACTCCCGAAGAAAAAACAGCCATTAAACTTGATGTAGGAAGAATTCCGGAGATTTTACTTGATAACACGGACCGGAACCGGACATCTCCGTTTGCTTTTACCGGGGACAAATTCGAGTTCAGAGCAGTGGGGTCTTCTGAAAACTGTGCATCACCACTGACTGTTTTAAATACAGCAATGGCAGATCAACTCATGGAGTTTAAAAAAGACGTTGATAAGTTGATTGATAATGGAACAAAAAAGGATGAAGCTATATTCCAGGTTCTTAGAAAATATATCATTGACTCCAAGCCGGTAAGGTTCGAAGGTGATAATTATAGTGATGAATGGGTTAAAGAAGCTGAATCAAGAGGTTTAACAAATGTTTCAGATGTACCCGAAGCATATGATGCTTATCTTTCTGAAAAAACTAAAAAACTTTTCAAAAAGCATAAGATACTAACTGAAAAAGAACTTGAAGGAAGAACCGAGGTTCGTTTGGAAACATTTACCATGAAAATCCAAATTGAAGCAAGAGTGTTGGGTGATTTAGCAATAAATCATATTGTTCCGACAGCTGTAAATTATCAAAATACTCTAATGGAAAATGTAAAAGGGCTTAAAGAATTGTTTTCTGAAAAGGAATACAATGAATTGGCCGGTGCACGTTTAAATTTGATCAAAGAAATATCACAACATATTTCAGCAATTAAAAACCAGGTAAAAGAGATGAAAGAAATTCGGAAAGATATTGATAAACTGGAAGATACGAGAGATATTGCAGGGCAATACAGTAAAAAAATCATTCCTTATTTTGAATCTATAAGAACCCATGTTGATAAACTTGAACTTACGGTTGATGATGAAATATGGCCATTACCCAAGTATCGTGAACTTTTATTTACCAGGTAATAATAATTTTTAAATAACAAAAAAGAGGGTGTCCGAATATTTTCAGACACCCTCTTTTTTTATAACTATGTTAAGGGGAATTCTTAACAGCCCCCCTGAAAGAAATTATTTGTTTTGTATGATTTGTTGTGTATCAACAGCTATCATGAGTTCTTCGTTTGTTGGAACAACCATGGCTGTTACTTTAGAATCCTCTTTGCTAATAATAACCTCTTTCCCGCGTTGATTCTCGTTTTTTCCCTTGTCAAACCCGAGTCCTAAATATTCGAAGTTTTGACATATTTCTTCTCTTGATTCAGCCCCGTTTTCTCCTACACCCCCTGCAAATATTAAAATATCAACACCTCCCATTGAAGCAGCAAATGCACCAATGTATTTTTTGATCCTGTAATGATACATATCCAGTGCTAATCGCGCGCGTTGATTTTTATTTTCCCATGCCTCGATTTCAATATCGCGCATGTCTGATGATATTTCAGTAACACCTAAAATACCACTTTGTTTATTGATCAGGTTGTTCATTTCTTCCGGGCTTAAGTTTTCTTTGTCCATTATATCAAGCACGGCGCCTGCATCAATATCCCCGGTTCTTGTTCCCATGATAAGACCTTCTACCGGGGTAAGCCCCATGGATGTGTCCGCGGATTTTCCTTTGTTTATGGCAGTGATAGAAGCTCCATTCCCTAAATGGCAGGTAATAATTTTTTTTTCTTCAATGTTAACATTAAGAATATCGCAGGCTCGTTGACATATATACCTATGGCTTGTACCATGGAAACCATATCTCCTGATGGCATGTTTTTTATAAATTTTATAAGGAACCCCGTACATGTATGCATATGCAGGCATTGTTTGATGAAATGCCGTATCAAATACAGCAACTTGAGGAATGCTCGGCAACGTATCATTGATTGCATAAATGCCTTTCAGGTTTGGCGGGTTATGAAGTGGTGCAAGTGAAATGCAGTTTTCGATCTCTTCAACAACATCATCTGTTATTAATACACTCTTGCTGAATTTTTCACCCCCGTGAACAATGCGGTGTCCCACGGCTTGTATTTCATCGAGTGATTCAATGCATTTATAATCGTCAGACGTGAGCAGATCAAGTACTATAGCAATACCCACTTTATGATCAGGAATGTCTTTTTCTAAAGATATTTTTTCCCCGTTCCCGTTTTTAAATTTCACAACAGCACCTTCCATACCAACTTTATCCACGAGGCCCTTTGCTAATACTTTTTGACTGGGCATTTCAAATAACTGGTATTTTATCGAAGAGCTACCGCAATTGAGCACCAATATTTTCATTTTTTCATTTTTTATGTTATTTATATAAAATTATATGTATTATTTTGTTAATCTTCTATTTGATTAACAGTTATAGCTACAACATTTACAATGTCGTTCACGGAACAACCTCTTGACAAATCATTCACAGGTGCTGCAATGCCTTGAAGTAACGGGCCTAATGCAATTCCACCTCCAAGATATTGAGCGAGTTTATAACCTATATTTCCCGAGTTGAGGTCTGGAAATATTAACACGTTTGCTTTTCCGGCCACGTTGCTATTTGGTGCTTTTTTATTTGCAACTTTTTGACTCAAAGCGGCATCTGCCTGCAATTCACCATCAATATTCAGTTCAGGTGCTCTTTTTCGTGCTATTTCGGTTGCTTTTCTGATTTTCTGAGACATCTCGTTATCAGCACTTCCTTTGGTTGAAAAACTTAATAGCGCGACGACCGGCTCGAAATGTCCGATAGAACGGGCAGTATGTGCAGTTGATATAGCAATTTCCGCGAGTTGTTCTTCATTCGGATTCACGTTCACCCCGGAGTCAGCGAAAAATAAAAGCCCGTTATGTCCATATTCCGGATTTTTCATGATCATTAAAAAAGAACCGGATACAATACTGATACCCGGTTTCGTTTTAATGACTTGAAATGCTGATCTTAATACATCCCCGGTTGCATGATCTGCTCCGGCAACCTGTCCGTCAGCATCCTTGTTTTTAATCATAATACAACCTAAATATAAAGGGTCTTCAATATATTTAGTGGCTTGTTCTTTCGATATGCCCTTGTGCTTTCGTAAACTATAAAATAATTCACTATACTCTTCTTTTTTTTCGTGAGAATAAGGATCAATAACCGAGGCATTTTTTATTTGGCTCAATCCTAATTGAGAAGCTTTTCTGGTTATTTCATCAGGATTACCTATCAGGGTGATGTCAGCAATTTGTTCATTAATGATTTGATTAGCAGCTTTAATAATACGTTCATCATAGGCTTCCGGGAGAACTACACGTTTCTTTTTCTTTTTGGCCAATTCTTTTATATCGTCAATAATATTCATATAGTAAATCGCTTAAGTTTTATAGTTTTAGTTATCAATAGTTTTAGTAAATGGGGTAAAATTGTATGCTAATCTAATTAATTTTTTTCATATCTCATGAATATTTTGTAAGTATTTGTATAAAAAAAAAGGGTTTTAATTCCGGTTTGATATTTATTTGTATGATTGTGTTAATATGTAAAATAATGAGGGCAAAAGGTGTTCCGTGTTATTTTAAGGGGGCTTCTAATAATTCCTTTCTTTCAAAAAACAAATAGAATAAATAAGATGCAAGGCATAAATTTTTCATAATAGCCAAAGCTATATTGAAAAATTTTAACGAAGCAGATTATTTAATCTATTTGTTCCCAAAGGGTTTTCAGGGTTTTTCAT
>CAYPTK010000049.1:0-3252 GCA_964413555.1 uncultured Bacteroidales bacterium
GTATAAAAACATGATTCACATCCTTTTGCTATGTAATGGGTCGTTATTTTTTCTGGTGGAGTAAAGTTTCTTGGATAAAAAGACGGGTCGAATAATTGCTCTTCTTTACAGCGAGGGCACAAAAGCCGTAAAAGCCGTTGTGCAACAGAAAGGTTTAATGTACTGGCCAAAAGAAACGACGGGATGCCCATGTCAATTAACCGGGTTACAGTGCCCCAGGCCGAATTGGTATGGATCGTAGATAGTACCAGGTGGCCTGTCAGGGCAGCACGAATGGCCATTTGAGCTGTTTCAGCATCCCTGATCTCTCCCAGCATGATGATATCAGGGTCCTGGCGCAGGAATGTTCTTAAAGCCCTGGCAAATGACAACCCGATGCTTTCTTTTAGTTGTACCTGGTTAATCCCTTTAAGCGTGTATTCAATAGGGTCTTCAATGGTTAATATATTGGTTTCTTCCTTGTTTAAAATCTTTAACGTGGCATAAAGTGTAGTTGTCTTCCCGGAACCTGTAGGCCCGCTGATTAAAATGATGCCATTGGTGCGTTTAACACCTTCAAGGTAATAAGAAAGCTGATCGTCATTAAATCCAAGTGCATTAATGTCTATATGTGTTGTGTCTTTGCTGAGCAAGCGCATGACAATTTTTTCGCCATGCAACGTGGGCAACACGGATACACGAATGTCAAATTTATCATTCCCTGATGTGAATATAATCCTGCCGTCCTGCGGGAGCCGCTTCTCGGCAATGTCAAGGTTTGACTTAATTTTGATTTTATTCACAACAGGCGGGTATTGTTCTTTTTTAAGCACGTATCGTTCAACAAGTTTCCCGTCAATGCGAAGCCTTATTCTGCAGTTGTCTTCATAAATTTCCATATGAATGTCACTACTACCAATAGCATTGGCTTCAGAAATGATTTTTTCAATAAAGTCTTCGGATTTGAAATCTACAATGGATCCGGAATGTTGTTTGTTTTTGCCATCGGTTTTACGGTAATAGCGACCAAGGGTTTTTCTGATGACTTCTCCATTGGCCTGTTCGAGAGTAACATCTTTGTCCAGCAGCATTTCCAATTCATCTTTTAATGCTTCGGAATGTGAATCTCTGTCAATGTAAAAAGAAACATGGTTTCCATTAACTTCCAGTGGAATGATATGAAAATGCCATGCCTGTTCGGGAGTAATTACTTGTTGTAATTCGGCATTTAATTGTATGTAGTCTTGTTCAGCCATGAATTAACCTAATCATTTTAGCCATTATCATATCTGATTGATAAAAACCATATTGTTCCATAACAATGGAGTTATATAAAATTGCAATGCACAAACATAAAGACAACGCTCCCGCCAACGGGATCGTAGCATTGTTTTTAGTTGTACTTTTCCAGACTAAAAATCCTGCCAAAGTTACAAATAAACTAAAAATAAAAAAAGTAATATATAAAACAGGAGCAAAAAATAAACCGATGATAATAAAAAATAAAACATCTCCTATCCCCAGGTATTGATTAAGAATATTGATGAGTTTTCCTTTTTTTATAGAAAAATAGAGTGTCAGAATAATAAATTGAATGATAATAAACAACGCGTTCAGTGAAAAATAAGTCATAAGCATTTTGACTTGAACGTGGCCCAGTGAAGGAATGGCTAATGCAATACCCAATAACGGGAGCCACCACCACGAAATAGCCCTGAATTTGAAGTCTTCATATGCAATCATCCCCAGGAAAAAAAGCGCGGGAATCAAATATAAAATCATATTAATCCTTGACGGTTTCTTTTAATTTTTTATCCTGGTCTATTTGCCAAACATTATAGTCTCCATCCTGGTCAAAATCTGTAACAGCTGTAGCAGTTGCTTTGTACCCTGAATTGGAAGCTTGTGTAACTTCAATTTTGTAATTTGCCTGGCCTTCTTCAGTTACCAGTTTTTCCTGTTCAAAACCTAATTCTTCCAGGTCATCCGTGTACCGCGAATGCATGTAAAAATAATTTTTCTGGAGTGTATGCAAATGATTTAACTGCATTTTGGCTTCAGTACTTTTGGCTTTGGATATGAGTGGCATGAAATTGGGCAATGCTAATAATACTAATATACCAATAATGACCAGGACAACGAGTAGCTCAGTTAAACTAAAAGCCGGGAGTTTACGGTTTTTCATTTCACTATAAATTTATGATTATAAGAATAAGATATTTATCTATATCGTTTTTACAAAATGAATAAAAAAATAGCAAAGAAAAAAATTTTTTTATTCATAAGCCTCGTATCTGGAATTTATACCTTGTTACTGAATTGATGTTCAAATTCCAATGAGCCAGTTTGCAAATATGTTCATGAATATAAATTGTTTCAATTTCCGGCTTCTCTTTTTTGACATTATGAACTTTTTTTTGATATGACGAACCATGTAGTTCCTGTTGTCAAATCATAGTTCGACATGCTTTTTTATTTGATTAGATATACGATAGATTTGTTTTAAAATATTAATGTTTAGCTCTAAAAATTTTTACATCAGCTACTTAATATTTACAATCATTAATTATTAATCAAAAAACCATTTACAATTATGAAAAAAACCATTATTTCTTTAACAGTAAGCACGTTGTTCATTTTAACCGGTTTTTCCCAGCATTATGAATATACCGGGAAAAAGTTTATACAATATTTTGATGGGGCGCAAATGGATAAAACAGATGTTTTCTCATGGACGAAAGATTGCGGGAGCACATCATATTCATTTGGAAGCGGGATGCTAGAAATACAAAATGCATTTAAAAAATATTGTGGACATGCAGTGAATTTTGACAGCACTCACCTTGATTTAACCGAAGTCCCTTATGTCACATTCGAGGCAAAAGCAACGATTGACACCACGTTGGCAATTACACTTGCTGATACCAACGGGAACCATACCTCTTCTCAGCATAAAGCAAATTTAACCACGGAGTGGCAACGGTTTCAGTTTCAATATGTGCCAGGTATCTGGGGACATGTAGATATTACAGCTATAAAAAAAGTTGCTTTTAACAGATATGAAAACACCCATGATTCAGAGTCGCTATATATTAGGTATTTAGCTGTTGGAGATACCAGCAGTACAATAACCAATGTAGCCGGGGATATATCATCTGCAAAACAAGATGCTATTGTATTATATCCTAATCCTGTAAAGAATGAGCTTCATGTTTCCGGTAACATCCAGGGCAAATTGATCATCAGTGATTTGACTGGTAAGGTGATCATGAT
>CAYPTK010000049.1:3262-15663 GCA_964413555.1 uncultured Bacteroidales bacterium
TCATGATTATTGAAGAAGTAGATAGTTCTGAAGAAATAGATGTATCGTCACTTGCATGTGGCATGTATATCATTAGTTGTACCACTGAAACGGGGATAATACAAAAGACATTTATAAAGGAGTAAATTAGAGTTTTTTTAGACTACTACATTATTACACAAAGTCCTATAATTTTTAGGACTTTGTGTATTTGGACATAATAATATAAACAGTGCTCGTCTATAAAGTCAAGTGTTTCGTTCATAATGTTCGATAACGAGGCTCGCGAAGCCCCAAAACGCGCAGTTTACTTGAGTAAATGAGCAATTATGGGGCAAGTATAACGAAGCCAGCCCCGTAAGGAAGAATGACTGTATCAGGGTTAGCAGACATTGTGGACAAATACTATTTAAATTGTATTAACTCCCTGTAACTTTTTTCTGCCAAAGGATATAAATTTTGGCCCCTTTCGGTGATCGGGACATGTTTACTTTTTTCAATTTCCAAAACATATTTTTCTACCCATTCATCGGTTATTTCTTCTTCTGTTTTATTCATTAATTTGACAATAACTTCCATCAACTCCAGTTGGTAATCATGAATTTCAATTCCCAGGTTACTCAGGGCTTCTATGTATTGATTAAAATACATGTCCTGCTTTATTAGTTCTATGATAATTTCTTTTGTTTCCATGATATATTTTTTTAAGTTTACAAATGAATTGTTTAATCCAATCCCTTTAACTTTGCCTGATTGGTGTTCATTATTAACCCGTTGCTGCTTTCTTGAAAAAAAGAACAGCAATGCTACAACGTTCTCATTATTTCCGACACCTTAGCGTGAACAAGCAGAATTATTTACATTTAAGATTACCTCTTCTCGATATAAATCCCGTTCTGAATTATCTTTTCAATTTTTTTTGTCGTGTGTCATCTGCTTCAGTAGTACATATTTATTGATACCGTTTTTTTGCCGTGTTAACAATTTGTTCAATGACAGCATCTATTTCATCCCACCCGATGTCAAGGTTGTGCCTGCTTTTTACAGTAATAAGTAAATCTTCAATCTCCTGGCTCATATGATTTATCACGTCTTCTTTGTATTGCCAGTCTACTAAACGGTGTTTGGATATGATCTTATCAATGGCCAACCCTGCTTTTGCTGATATCTCTTCCTGTTTGCCGGATGGGAGTTTGGCATGCAATATATCCAATACAATACCATAAAAAGCTTTTGCATGCATGTTATTCCCGATGATTCCCGGGCTGTCATCACCGGTATGATTTTGAACTGATTCCATGGCACGAGTCACTTTTTGGAGGTATTGAAGATCGGATACCCGTTTTTGCTTCCATGCTTCAATAGTTTCTTTGATCATGTTGGAGAATTTCTTGTAAAATGCCGGGTCTTCATCCATCTTCTCCGCGATGGTTTTGGAGGTACGTGAAGCAATTCGATCTGCTTTGGCTGCGGTGCCTTTTACTTTTTCAACTTCTCGTGCAAATTTCTCTTTTTCAAAAATATTCACCTGGTCTGTTAATTGTACTATATCACCGGGTGTTACATGAACGTCAACAAGTTTTTGAATTTGTTTTTCATACTGTTTGTAATCTATCTCGTCCGAATATCTTGCTTTGACAGAAACCTGCAGTTTCATGAAAAATGTTAAATCGTCTTTATACGTTTTGATTTGGTGTTTTGTATTTGCTTTGGTAAACTCGAACGATGCCAAAGCGACGCGCAGTGATCTGGCGTATAATGACAGGCGGCCGTAAAAATCATCGCGCGTGGCTTTGTTTTCCAAAAATCGTTCAAATACCTCGGTGTCATTTTTGTTTTCCAGGGTTTTAAACAGGCTCCACACGTGTGAATGGTATTCAGGGAGTTTATTGATTTCCCCGCGAATGTTCAATAACGTGCCACGGATGTCTTCTTCATCATATTCAGAAAGTAAACCACTGTACATGTTCATGGTTTTGTCCAGATCGCCCAGTACACCATAATAGTCAATGATAAACCCGTGATCTTTGCCTTCGCGTACCCGGTTTACCCTCGCGATGGCCTGCAACAGGGTATGTTCTTCGAGAGCCCGGGTAATGAAAAGCACGATATTATGAGGCTCGTCAAACCCGGTCAACAGCTTATCCACAACAATGATGATCTCCGGGTGTGGCTCATGTTTAAACTGGCGAATGATCTCTCGGTTGTATGTTTTTTCATTTGAATACCGTTCCATCATTTGGTTCCAGAAATTCACAACCGTTTTACCCGGTGAAAGGTATTTCTCACCGCCTTCACGCGTGTCGGGGTTTGATATCAATACCCCGGTTGTTACCCTGCCGATCTCGTCCATGTATTGCTTATATTTTAAAGCTGCTGCTTTGGACGGCACGGTCATCTGCCCTTTAAACCCCGTGTGTTGCCAGTTATTTTCAAATTGCCGGCTAATGTCCCAGGCGATCCGGTAAATTTTTTGATCTGCAATATTCAACTGGCCGGCCCGGCTGAACTTCTTTTTTATATCTGCCCGTTGATATTCTGTAAGAGGTTCTGAAACCATGTTGAAATACGAGTCAATGGACGAATGATTAACATCCTGAACCACATGCCTGCTTTCATACAAAAGCGGCACCACTGCCTTATCTTCCACTGCCCGGTCTATGGTATAAGGCGTTGGAATGATGCCCCCGAACTTGTTTACCGTGTTTTTGTATTTCTTTTTAATGGGTGTGCCGGTAAAACCCAAGTAACAAGCATTAGGGAATATCCTTTGCATGTTGGTATTGGATTCGCCATATTGGCCGTGATGGCTTTCATCTGCCAACACGAAAATATCACGCGAAGGGTTGCATCCCGTGCCTCTTTTGACTGCCGTCTCGAACTTATTGATCACCGTGGCAATAATGTCTGTTGATTTTGAATTAATCAGGCGAATCAATTCTTTCCCGGTACGGGCCTGCTTCACTTGTTTATCGCAGTTTTTAAACGTTTTGATAATTTGGTCATCCAGGCCAACCCGGTCTGTTACAATCACTATGGTGGGATTGTTGATTTCCGGATCCAGTGCCAGTGATTTGGCCATCATCAACATGGTCAGCGATTTACCACTGCCCTGGGTATGCCATATTACACCTCCCTCGCGGCGCCCATTTTCAACGTGTTTAACCCGTGCAAGGGTATTTTTTACAGTAAAATATTGCTGGTACCGGGCTATCTTCTTCAGGCCGTCACCATGCAAAATAAATTTCCATGTAAGTTCCATTAACCGTTCAGGCCTGCACACGTGATACAACAATTGATCCTGTAAGGTAACCGTGGCAGGCGAATGTTTTTCCTGAAGAATATATTCATTTACATTTTCATACGGGCCTGATAAAAGCTGTTCTTTTTGCCTTTTTGTCAGGGGCTTGTTCACGAGCTTGTCCAGGGTATTAAACTGTTCATTTTCTTCTTTCCAGTAGGCCCACCATTCTTTGGGTGTGCCGGTGGTGGCATATTTGGCATCGTTGGAGCAAAGGCTTACAAGGATTTGGGCATAAATGTAGAGGTGTGGAATGGCATCTGGTTGTTGGTTACGCGAATGCTGGTTAATGGCCATGTCCACGGGTTTGTCATGATTGGAATTATGCACACCGGGGCTTTTGCACTCGATGACACAAAAAGGAATGCCATTGACAAAGAGTACAAAATCGGGTCTATAAGTAATGGTGCTGCCAAGTCCTTGTACGGTTAGCTCCGGGGCCACGTGATAAACATTGTTTCCCGGGCGTTCCCAGTCAATATACCGGAGCGTGTAACTTTTTGTTTCGTCTTTTATGGCCTCTTCAAAGTTTTTGCCCAGGGTGAGGAGGTTGTATACTTTTTCACTGGTTTTGGACATTCCTTCTTTCAATGAGAAGTTTTTGACTGACTGAATCGCACCTGCAATATTTTTGTTGCTAAACGGGTAGTGTTCGCCCCTGAACGCGATGGTATTGATCTTCCGGAGCTGCTGCTCCAGTATGTCTTCAAGGATCACACGTGATGTTTTATGCCCGCGCTGTTCCTCGGCCTCCCCCGGGGGAAGGTACTGATACCCCATCTTAATGAGCATCTGCAGGGCATCAATCCGTGATATGTAGGTTTCGTTGTGTGACGTTTGCATGGTATACATTTCAAGGCATTGTTTTTAAACAAATCTGAATGATTTGGTTAAAACGGTTATACTATATAAATGACAGGATCTTTTTTATTCAAGTAGTCAATTTCATAAGATATGTATTCATTTCTCCTTTTACTTCTTCCAGCTCTGTTTCCAGTTGTTCAATTTCCTGCTTTAATGCCGGGATGTCAATTTTTTCTTCTTCTTCAAAAGTGTCAACATACCGGGGGATATTAAGGTTGAATTCATTTTTTTTGATTTCTTCGAAAGGTGCACGGTAGCTGTATTTACGAACCGTTTCAAAAGCATCGTACGTTTTGATGATCTGTTGAACGTGTTCTTCCCCGAGTTTATTCCGGTTTTTGCCTTCAATGTAATCGTTGCTGGCATCAATGAATAATACGTCGGTCGTGGTTTTACCCCGGTTGAAAACCAGTATGGCAGCCGGGATTCCTCTGCCATAGAATAGTTTCACGGGCAACCCGATGACGGCTTCCAGGAGGTTTTCTTCAATGAATTTTTGCCGTATCTTGCCTTCTGCGCTGCCCCTGAATAATACGCCATGGGGCACCACCACGCCTACTTTCCCGGTGTTTTCTACAGTGCTTTCTATCATGTGGGAGATGAAAGCATAATCTGCCGTGCTCCTGGGCGGGATGCCACGCCAAAAGCGTTGATACGGGTCTTTGTCTGCATGTTCCTGTCCCCACTTATCGAGCGAAAATGGAGGATTGGCGACAACGATGTCGAATTTTGCCAGTTTATCGCCTTTAAGAAACCTGGGATTGTTGAGGGTGTCGCCCCATTCAACCTGGGCACTATCCCGGCGGAAGAAGAACATGTTCATCTTACACGAGGCCCAGGTGCTCCCGTTACTTTCTTGCCCGTATAGCGAAAAATTATCTGACCCGATCTCCCGCGCCACTTTAATGAGCAGTGAGCCGGATCCACATGCCGGGTCATAGATCCTTTGCCCGGGTTCGGGATGCATGAGCCGGGCGATGATGGCAGACACATCTGCAGGGGTGAAAAATTCACCGCCTTTTTTGCCCGCGGTACTGGCGAAACGGTCAACCAGGTATTCATATACATTGCCAATAACGTCAAGGTTACCGGTGTGTGAAGGGCGGAGGTCGAGCGTGTCGTTGGCAAAGTCTTCAAACAGGTTTTTTAGCCTGTGGTTCCTGTCACGGGTTTCACCCAGGTTGTTTTCCGAGTTAAAATCAATGTCACGAAAAATACCGTCAAGCTTCCCTTTATTGGCTTCTTCAATTTTATTGAGCGCCATGTTTATCTTTTGGCCTATGTCGCTGTCTTTCCGATGGTTGTATAAATAGTCAAACGAACAATCGTCCGGGACAATAAATCGTTCCCGCCCCAGGGCACGCCGGACGCGTTCCGGGTCGCCATTGTATTTGACATCATATTCTTCCCGCTTGTCTTTCCAAATATCACTAATGTACTTGAGAAACAGGAACACGAGAGTATAATTCTTATACACCGAGGGGCCTGCAACACCCCTGAAGGTGTCGTGAGCCTGCCACACGATGGCATTGACTTCATCCTGGTTGATGGTTTTAGGCATGTTCAGTATATTTTTTATTATTCAAGGTTCAAATGGAATATTATTAAAATAATGATTGAATGGTAGCATCTATGTATTGTTCTTTTTTATTAATCACTTGTTGAAGTAATTGTTTTTCTTTGGACAGGCATTGTTGCAATGAGATAATATGCTGTTGAGTGATTGTATCCGGGACGGGAATTTCAAGGTTTTCCAGTATCTTTTTACTGATGACCGGGATGGAGCCGTTTTTTTTATGCATGTTAAAATACATTTTGGCTCGTGATGCATTCAGGTACCATGCAATGTAACCTGGTAAGATACATGGGGAGAAATCGTTTAATATAATAAACGTTGATGTGGCGACAGCTTTTTCAATTTGTGCATTCCATACAACGGCATAATGATGATATCCTTTAGCGGCAAATAAAATGTCATGTTTTTTTAAAAAATCTTTAGGTTTTGTCCTTTTTTTATTGATCCTGAATATGTATTTGGATTTTAAATGCCCGTGTTCATTAAAGTCTTTTCCCTGGAGGCATGAGATATCTCCGGTGTTCCCCGTTTTTACATTCAGGCCAAACCGCGTGTTGCAAATGGTATGTAATGGTATTTTTTGCATCAATTAAAATTTCTTGAAACAAAAATATGGAGATAAAATATTTATACCAACGTTTTTTAAAATTATTTTTCTTTTCATGCAGTATGAAAAGAAAAATAATTATGTTTTTCTTTTCATGAACCTGTATTTTAAAAATTTTAAACATCGTTCATGGTAAACCCGAATATTTTAGATAATACATAACGGTTACATACCAAATAAAAAATAGGATGGTATGAGTATTCTTTTATAAAAGACTTTTTTGTATCTTTGGAATAATATATAAAAAAATACAGAAGTGAATTATGTAGTCAAATTCATACTCGCGGTCATTTTGTTTGTTATAACCATTATACTTGGTATCTGGCTCCATAATTCAGGTAAACCTTTTAATACATTTTTGTTTACAATACATAAGCTTACTGCTTTAGCTACCGTTATTTTTGGGAGTATGTTGCTTTATAACAAGTTAAAATTGGCTAAGCAATTTGGTGTTATACCTGTTTTGGTTATAATTATTGGCGGCGCTTTATTGTCATTAATTGTTTCAGGGGCCGTTTTAAGCACGGACAGCAAAATTCATGGTGCGATGCTTGTAATGCATGATGCAGGCACGATAGTAACCGTTATCTCGGTGGTCGTGTTGATTTTTTATTTGTTGAAGTAAAATAAAATATCATATATAACCAGAATTCATATTTAAATTGGTATTTGTTTTTAATATTTTTCTTTTTAAAAAAGCAAGAAAGGAAAAGTTCTTTACAAAAAGATAGCCTATTTTTGTTCCCGTTGATCAACAATTTATTCATTATTAATCACGCTAAAAATGGGCAGTCCAATCACTGAAAAAGATCATTATGAACGGATAAACAAGGTATTGTTGTATGTTCAAAACCATATGCACGAAAAACTTGACCTTGAATACCTTGCCAGCATTTCTAATTATTCGCGGTATCATTTTCACCGTATCACGCGGGCTTATCTGAATGAATCGCTGGGAGCATTCATCACGCGGGTACGTCTTGAGACATCTGCCCATCTTCTCCGGTTAACCGGTACGCCGGTGAGTGAAATAGCCATGAAGGTGGGGTATGATAATCCCCCGTCTTTTAACAAAGCATTTAAAAAGCGGTTTGGCATCTCCCCGGTTGATTATCGCCGGGACAAACAACACGAGATTGCCATTTATGGTCAAACTTTAATACACAACATCATGGAAAATATTAGTTTAAAACCAAAAATGAAAAATATAAAACCACGAAAGATCATATATGTACTAGCAAAAGTAGCATTTAATGAATGTGCTAAAGAAGCATGGGAAAAAATATGTGCATTTGCAGGGAAAAAGAAACTGTACGGGTTTAAAACAGAATTTATCGGCATCAGCTATGACGACCCCACGGTGACAGAACCGGAGAAATTAAGGTACGAAGCCTGCATCACGGTATCAAAAGATGTGGAACCCGATGGTGAAATGGGTGTAAAGGAAATAGCAGGGGGGAAATATGCAGTTTTTACACACAAAGGCTCCTATGAAAAATTCAATGATTCGTATGGGTATATCTATGGAAAATGGGTCCCGGAAAATAATATTCAATTACGCGATGCACCTTCTTTTGAAAAATACCTGAATAGCCCTGATAAAACGAAGCCGGAAAAACTGGTGACCGAGATATATATCCCGGTGGCCTGATTTTTTTAGTGTTTTGAAATTGAATATAATACTACAAAAACAACGTTAATTCTTTTTATATATTAAAATCTTGGAAGTATAAGGTTTTAATTGTAAGTGACTATATTTATTGCCATTTAAATCATAATATACTTTGTTTAATTGGATATCAATATCTTTATTTGATTTATTGTAAAATAATTTATGATTGAAATTGGTGGGATGATAGAATTCACAATTTGTACTATGTTTATCTTCGCCACTAAAATGTTGCCATTTCTTTAATGTTAATGAATCTTGTATTCTCCAATCACGTTTTATTGTATAATCTGAAAAAGGGTTACAATAAGCATTATAATCAAATGTACCAAATACCGTATCGATGCTATGAAACTGTTGAATCATACACCATTGTTGGGGTTTAGTGCAGAAAAAGGTATTATGCTTAATATCATGATTTTCATTGAAAGGGACATTATGCGCATTCATTGTAAACTGGCTTTTCGAATTCTCGTACATTATGTTTCCAATACATTGGCAATTTTTCGATTTGGCGGTTAACGAAATTCCTGTAATATTATTAAATATTGTATTGTTAAGTATTTTACAATCGGAAGCTTTGGTTATAGTAATACCCGTTCCATTTAATTGATACTTTTTAGAAGTAGATTGAATATTTCCAATGGTATTGTAAACATAATTGTTTTGTATCGTGCAATTCGAGGTGTATTTATAACAATAAATAGCACTACCGAAATTAAGTTTTAATAATGCATTGCTGATGATATTTTTTTCAATCATGTTGTTCTTTCCATCTACCCGAATACCAATGTAACCACAACTATCCACGCGGTTTAACCCGATATAATTTGAATCTGATCGAAACGTTGAAATATCCAATGCATTATTCCGGGTTTCATCTTTTGCCTCAACAATAATCCCTGACATTCCGTTTATACTATGGATTCCAAGCCCTGGTATTAAGCCGACCACTTGTACACGGTTCTTTTTAATTATATTATTGCTTGAATTTGAAAAGGAAATACCTCTTCCCATGATATTGTTGAAATGGTTTCCTATTATATTACAAAATCTGGCATTTATTCGAAATTGTAACCCCGCTTTTTCTATGTGGGCAAACGTACAATTTAAAATGTTTATATTTGAATTATTAGATTCTCCATAAACACCTGCTTTATGATATTTGATAAAATGGAGGTTTTGTATTACTATATTATTTACACTATCGGCTAGATATATCCCATGATCATAGATTGTTCCTTCTATACTTGATATTTTCTTATTCCTGGGATAAAATTTACATACTTTATTTATATGATCATAATAGAATTCGCCTGCCGTATCCAATAATTCTGCCTTTTGATCTAAAAAATAGCCATAATTTTTTTTGACTGGATATTTAATATCCAATGTATCGAAATAGAATGTGTTATTTATATATTCATTTATGATTTCCCAATCATATGAAAAATGAGTAGACCTGAATACAATCCTTGCACCATTCCAGTAATGATCTTCATTTTTTAAATCATAATCTTTTAAAATGCCAAACCTGTCTTCTGATTCATCGATTCTTAAATAACCTGAATTTGGATATCGGGCAGGGATGAGTAACTTGTTATTAACATAAACATTTTTAATTTTACTTATGGAATGAAATAAGATCAGGCTATCATGTTCAGATTTAAATGTTTCCTTAACTGTAATTGATCCTTTCAAAACCGGCATTTCACCTTCGCCATAAGATGCAATTGTAATAGGGTTTTGTTTTGTACCGGATTGGCCTAAATTTATATTTCCGGTAAATGTATCGCCGCGATGAAATAATATTTTATCACCCGGGTTTAAAGCAATGGCGTCGAGTTTATTAATGTCTTTCCAGGGACTGTTTTTTGATAATCCCGAGTTATTATTATTACCGGTATTAGAAAAATAATATGTTTTATAATGACTGTTTTGATTACAGCTAAAAAAACAACCAATGATGATAAAACCAACGAACAATTTGAAAATAATAGACCGCTTCATTATAAATAAATATTTGCTGAAATATATGAAATTATTCATTTATATGCAACTTTTGAAACACTCAAAAAATATTTTGGAGTGTTTTATATAGATTAATTTTTTCTAAACCAATATAAAACAAAACAAAACACCAGGCAAAGCCATGACGTTAATTTTTGTATATTAATATTTTAGAAGAGTATGGTTCCAATTCCAACCGTGTCAATTTATTTCCATTCAAATCATAATACGGTTTATTTAGTTGGATCGTGGTATTTTTATTCGATTGATTATGAAATAATTTATGGTTAAATTGATTTGGATCATACAATTCACACGTTGAACTGTTCTTGTCTTCATTGCTGATTTGTTGCCATGCTTGCAACGTTAAAGAATCGGTTATTTCCCACTTTCGTTTGATGATATAGTTTGAATAGGGATCGCAATAAATATTGTTATCAAATGTTCCAAATGTAGTATCTTTTATTCTAAACATTTGAATTACGCAATGTTGACCTGAATCAGTACAAAACAATGTATTATCTTTAATAATATAACCCTCATCCGTTGGCTCCTTCTGAGTAGGCAATGTTAATTGGTTCCTTGTATTTCCATATAGCACGTTGCCAATGCATTCATGATTTTTTGAACCAGCATTCAGCACCATTCCGGTGGTATTATTATATACTGTATTGTTAAGCACTTTGCAATTGGTTGACCCATCCATATAAATACCTAAAGCAATTAAATGATGGGTTTTGGCAGTGCTTTCATTGTTGCCAACAGAATTGAAGACAAAATTGTTTCTGAATGTGCTGTTGGATGTATGTCTGAAACAATACAAAGCTCCACCGTCACTAAGCTGCAACATGGCATGATTAATCACGTTTTTTTCAATCAAATTATGTGTTCCGTCCACACGTATCCCGATATACCCACAGCTATCCACCTTGTTTAACCCAATATAATTTGAATCTGACTGAAAATTTTCAATATCAAATATCCTGTTTCTTGTTTCGTCCCTGGCTTCTACTAAAATGCCGGTCATCCCGTTTACACCATGCAAGCCCAGGCCCGGGATCAGGCCGATCTTTTTCACTATATTATTAGAAATGGTATTGTTTCGTGAATTTGTAAATGATATTCCGCGGCCCATGATATTATAAAATGAACAGTTTTCTACTTTACAGGATAACGCTTTGCTTTTGAAACGGATACCGGTTTCATCCATGTTGTTCAGTTTACAATTGTTGATAGTGACGTGTTTATTATTGGACGCTCCATATATTCCTGCTTTATGATAATTAATGAATTGAATATTTTCAACATGAATATTGCTGACACTATCAGCTAAATAAATTCCATAATCACAGATAATCGCGTCTATGCCAGACATGTCTGTATCTGAAGGGTAGAGCTTACATGTTTTGTTTTTTGCATTATAATAATATTCACCGGCTGTATCCAGCAATTCTTCTTTATGATCCAGAAAATAACCATAATTTTCCCTGACAGGATATTTTAAATCCAGCGTGTCATAATAAAATGTATTATTTTTAAACTCATTTACCGTTTCCCAGTCATATGTCCAGTCGGTTGACCTGAACACGAGCCGTGCACCATTCCAATACCCGTCTTCATCCTTTGTTAATTCTTTATCTTGTAAAATGCCGATCTTTTTTTCTGCTTTGTCTATTCTTAAATATCCTTTATTCGGATAGCGTGCCGGAATCAGAAACGTATTATTTAGTAATATATTCTTAATGGATTGTTCAGATTGAAATGAGACGAGGTTGTCATCATGGGTTTTGTATTTTTTTATGGCAATTGACCCTTTTAATACAGGCTTATTCCCGTCTCCATATGAGGAAATAGTAATCGGGTGTTGGTTTGTTCCTGAAAACCCGATATTGATCGTTCCGGTAAATACATCACCGGATTTTAAACGAATTTTGTCCCCGGGGTTTAATACAATGGTATCCAGTTTGCCTAGATTTTTCCAGGCATTGTTTTTTGACACACCCGTGTTGTTGTCATCTCCTGAATTCGAAAAGTAATAGGTTGTAGATCGTGTCCCTGTATTACAGCTCAAAAGTAAGCTGAAAAATATAGAAATGAATAAAGTTCCGATACTGTATTGCATGAGTTTGTTTATTTTATTATTATATACTGATTTTATCCCTTAACATTACAAAAATATTAATTTATTCAAAATAGTATATGCAAAAATCTATAGAAGAACAATAAAAGTGATTTAAATCATCATGGTTATGTTTTATTGATTTGCTTTATAAACATGTATTGGCAGTTTTATATATTTTTAAATCGATACTTATTACATCTTCTATTTATACTAATACAAATTAACCCGAAAAATTCACCGCGAAACGATAAAGATCGATATAAAACACTATTA
>CAYPTK010000050.1:0-15522 GCA_964413555.1 uncultured Bacteroidales bacterium
TTTAATACATGCAGACATATTTTCAGGAGGTTCCATCTGACCATTAAAAAAATATAAAAAAGAACCAGATTAATTCGGGCTTTATAGCCTGGACTCCCGCTTTTATTCACAGGTACTATTTAACCCAAAATATGCATTAGAAAATCTATTACACGTTAAAACTACTTCAAAACAAGGCATTGCATTAATTAGTGTCCGTCTATAAAGTCCGACTTCTTCGTTATACTCGATGGAAAAACAATCCATTTACGCGAGTAAACTCCTTATTTTTCCATCTTCGCGAGCCTCGAATTCGGGCTTTATAGCCTGGACACTGACTTTATGGACAAACACTGATTAATGCAATGCCTTGTTTTGAAGTAGTTTTAATGTGTAATAGATTTTCTAATGCATATTTTGGGTTTAACAGGTATTTCATTAGATGTATTATGTCACGTGATGATTGTAATTCGTTCTCAACCCCCACCGAACCTGTACTTTTTACCTGAACATATTCATGTTTTTTTTTATAAATAAAATTTATATCTTTGCATCGTGATATTTGGTATTCTCGTGTTCTCCGAATACTGGAATAAAAGGGAATCCGGTGCAAAACCGGAGCTGTACCCGCAGCTGTAATCCTGTTCCCATGCAAATGGGAAAAACGCTTTTAACAATCTCCTTACCACTGCTCCAAACGGGGCGGGAAGGTGTTAAAAGTCAGGAAAGCCAGAAGACCTGCCTGATGTCATCTATGAATGAATAGCTTTCGGGGTAAAAGGCTATAATGATTGAACATCATTTTTATTACCTGGAATACAAGCTAATAATTCACTCATGGTTTAATAACTGTAAAACAGGGAAAACTGTGTATGAATAAAAAGTACGTGAGCATATTATTGTTCTGCTTTAATGCTGCCATAGTTGTAGCTCAGCATGATACCATCGGGTTTCAGCGTGAGATTGAACAAGTAACCGTGAAATATGAGCGGGAAGCATTTACTCCCGGGAGCCGGATCGAAAAGATAGATAAAATGGCCAAGATTCAACATGATAACCTGTCTCTCGGGGAGGCACTTCAATTGAATAGTTCCATTTATTTAAAAAGTAACGCGTCGGGCATGTCAACCTTGAGAATGCGGGGTACCACGGCAGACCACACGGCCCTTGTTTACGGCCCTCTTAACCTGAATTCCCTGACCCTGGGACATTCTAATTTTTGTAATATCCCCATGTTTTTATTCGAGAGCATCTCTGTACATAAAGGAAGCAATAGCAGTATATACGGTTCAGATGCAATGGCCGGGGCCATTCGCATAGATACAGACCCGGCCTGGACAAATGGAGTTGCTTTGACACTGCGCCAGGATGCCGGAAGTTTTAACGATTTTTTTTCAGGCGGGAAGCTTTATTTTGGTAACGGGAAATGGGAAAATAAGTTCAAAGTATACAGGCGGCACGATAAAAATAATTTTCCCTTTGAAAACACGAAGGGAGGATTTGATTTTGAAACAAGAAAATTCGCGACAGATATTCAGGTCAATGCCGAATTATTGAATTATGGATTACTGAATGAATTAAACTACAAAATAAACAAGATATCGTTCATCCGTATGGTGGGTTGGTATGAAAACAACTGGAACGAGATACAGCCTAATATGTCCACGACCCATAAATATCAAAACGCTCCCAATTCATTAAAAGATGATATTTTTAATGAAAATATCCGTGGCTTTGCAGAATATCAAAGAAAAAATGCAACAAGCTCTGTCGAGACAAGCCTCGGGTATGTTTATGACAATCAATTAAAAGGAAAAGATAGAATTGCAACCAACCGGGGCGTTTCGCGGGCCAGGTTTATAAGAGTAATCCCAGGCTTAAACGGGCGTGTTAAATTGGGAGGTAAATATATTTACATGGTTCCCGATGTATATGCATATGCAAAAGAAGATATCAGTGAAGAACACCGTGGAGATATCTTTGCAGGGTATATACAAGACATATTTAAAAACAGCTCTGTTGCAGTCAATATCAGGAGGCCATATGTTTCCGGGTACAGATCAATATGGTGTCCTTCTGCAGGGCTGAACTTGATACTCTGGAGCAATGCTTCTCAAAGCATCAATACAAAAGCTTCCTGGGGAAAAGGATACAAAATTCCCACGTTGAATGACAGGTTTTGGGTAAATTTGGGAGACTCAGACCTTAAACCAGAAGAAAGCCAAAACTATGAACTGGGGGCAGGCTATGCCATGTATTCAAAATATGTGGATGTAAAAATGGAAATAACAGGGTATCATCTGTTTATAAATAATCTAATTGCATGGACCCCATTTGGTGATGATTGGCATCCCGTGAATAAAGATACAGTGATCAACAACGGGGTTGAGTTTTCCTTTTTTTCTACTATCCGGGTAAACAAAGTAAAAGTAAACGTGAAACAAAACTATTCTTATACCCGTTCCAGGGTATTTGAAGACGGGAAAATACGTGATCAGCAAGTGTATACACCAAGACATCTCTGGAATACAATGCTGAACACGGAATATAAAACATGGCATTTAAGCTCAACCATTTCATATACAGGAGAACGGATTTATGTTCATGGCATTGACCCCCTTGAAGGCTATACCCTGGTTGAAATCAATGCAGGAAAAAAGTCCACATGGAATGGACATCAAGTATCTATACAAGGCAGTGTTTACAACCTGTTTGATATTGCATACCAGAACTGGAACAATTATGCAATGCCCGGCCGGTCTTACAGGTTGAACCTGATATATCAATTTAATTAATTTATTTATTAATAAAAAAACAAAACAAAATGAATGTATTTAAAACCAGATTTTATTTAGCCCTCGTGACATTGTCAATGATCTTTGCTTTTGCTTGTGAAAAAGATGATAATGAAAAAGATGACAATAAAAAAGAAGAAACAACAGCAGCGTCTAAAGTTTACATCATTAATTATGGAAGCTATGGAACAGTCAGTTCAACCGTGGACATTTACTCGGAAGATGACAATAGTATCGATACTAACGCCTATGAGAGTGCAAATGGAGTAGCCTACAGTTCTAATGCACAGAGTTTTGCCATATATAATGGCAAAGGATATTTCATGGGAAATGAAAGTGATAAAATTGACATCGTGAATGCCAAAACGCTTGAACAATCCATAAATCCAATTGAAACAGACATTACAAAACCTCGTTATTTTGCAGCAAAAGACGAAACCGGTTATATTTCATGTTGGGGAACAATAACTGACTGGTCTGTAGTGGCAAATTCTTATATCGCTGAATTGGACATTTCAAATAATATGATATCCCAAAAGATTATATTGCCAGGTGGACCCGAAGGAGTCATCATTGAGGACAATAAATTGTATGCTGCTTTGGAGTTCAGGGACAGCGTGGCCGTGATCAATCTCGACAACCATTCCGTTAGCTATATTGAAACGCCGGCAATTCCCCAGCATTTTGTGAAAGGCAAAAATGGCAACCTTTGGGTTTCATTGGTGAGCACTTATTCAGACCCTGCACCGGCAGACAGCCTTGGAGTGGGCATTATTGATCCTGCTACAGATCAGTTCACAGGCCGTGTTGCCTTTAGTGGTATCTCCGGTGATGGCCAACTGGCGGTTAACAATGATAAAGACAAAATTTATGTAATGGGAAAAGCAGCATTTCCAGGTACTGCATCCAGCGTGTATGTAATTGATGTAGACGGTAAATCCATTGGACAGTCTGCATTGATTTCCGGTGAAAACTTCAATGGGATCGGCTGCCATCCTGAAAGCAATAACATTTACGTGTTAATCTCTCCGTCATTGCAGGAAACAGGATCATTAAAAGTATATGATGATCAGGGTACGCTTGTTGACTCAAAAGAAACAGGAGTGGCTCCACAAGAAGTTGTCTTTTACCAGGAATAATGCATAACTATTGCTACAAAAAAACAACGATTAAATTAAACATTATGAAAAAATATTGTATTTTCGCTGCATGCATTATCATGCTGAGTGCTTTTAATTCATGCAGGAATGAAATAAAAAAAAATAAGGGCGTTGCTCGCGTTCAGATTGATTATGGGAATAAAAAATTACATACTTTTACCATCCCAATGCCCAAAACCGGACTTACAGCCCTGGAAGCATTACAACATGTCGCGGATATTTCTACGCGTCCTGTAAGCAATCATGTTTTCGTCACTTCTGTGAATGGTGTGCAAGGAAAACGGGGTGAAATGGGATGGTATTACGAGGTAAATAACAAACCCGCTGACATGCTGGCAATCAGGAAGAGCCTGCGAGCAGGAGACACAGCTCGTTGGATCTATAAAACTGATGTATGTTCGCGTACAGTGGATAAAGAATAAAATAACAGATCATTCATGTCCAAAATCATTTTCATTACCGGGGGGCAACGTTCCGGTAAAAGTAAATATGCACAGCGGCTGGCAGAAACTTTATCTGCCAGTCCTGTTTATTTAGCAACGTCACGAGTTTGGGATCCCGATTTTGAAGAACGAATTGCCAGACATCAGTCTGACCGTGGTGAACACTGGGCAACCCTCGAAGAAGAAAAATCCATTAGCAGGCATCCATTACAAGGTAAGACAGTACTTTTGGATTGCATTACACTATGGCTCACAAATTTTTATCATGACTCAGGATATGACCATGAAAAAGCATTGTCTGAAGCAAAAAAAGAATGGAATACTTTCATTCAACAGGATTTTACCCTGCTTGTGATTAGCAATGAACTGGGCATGGGTGTTCATCCCCAGGATGAAGCTGCCCGTAAATTTGCAGACATGCAGGGATGGATGAACCAACATATTGCACAACAGGCCGATGAAGTGATTTTAATGGTTTCAGGGATTCCAGTTACAATTAAACCCAAAATATGCATTAGAAAATCTATTACACATTCTAACACGACAAACAATGGAACAACAACTTCAACAAAAAATTGATTTAAAAACCAAACCACCGGGGTCATTAGGTATTTTAGAATACCTTGCCAAAAAAACAGGAATCATACAAAAAACTTTAACGCCAAGGTTGAATAACCCCAGCATGTTGGTGTTTGCAGGTGACCATGGCATTGTTGACGAAGGCGTAAGCCCGTTTCCAAAAGAAGTCACCTTTCAAATGGTCATGAACTTTTTACAAGGCGGTGCTGCCATCAATGTCTTTTGCAAACAACATAATATCTTACTGGAAGTTGTTGATGCAGGCGTAGATCATGAATTCCCGGCAGATATTAAGGGCCTGGTTCACGCGAAAATAGGCAAAGGGACACGCAACTTCCTGAACGAACCGGCAATGACAAAGGAAGAATGCGAAAAGGCAATGCAAAAAGGAAGGGAACTTGTAAATACAAAACACGAAGACAACTGTAATATCATTGGATTTGGTGAAATGGGTATTGGCAATACATCAGCTGCTACGCTTATTATGCACAAATACACCGGTAAACCTATCAAAGAATGTACTGGCAGGGGAACCGGGCATGATGATGAGGGTTTGAATAAAAAAATAAATGTTTTATCACGGGCAGCAGAAAAACATGATGTTACAGAACCCCTGGATATCTTATCCACGTACGGTGGTTTTGAAATTGCCATGATGGCTGGTGGAATGCTTGAAGCAGCAGCATGTGGGATGGTGATAATGGTAGACGGGTTCATTGCCACCTCTGCTTTACTAACCGCGTATCAATTGGATTTAAATGTACTGAATAACTGTATTTTCTGTCACCAATCCGATGAAGCCGGACATAAAAGCATGCTGGAATACCTGGGCGTGGAACCTGTTTTGAAATTAGGTATGCGGCTTGGAGAAGGAACTGGTGCTGCCGTGGCATTTCCCATCATTCAGTCTGCTGTAAACTTTTTAAATGAAATGGCAAGTTTTGAAGATGCAGGAGTCAGCAATAAAGAATAAGAGAATAGTGGATTTGGTAATGATTTTTATATAATGAGGATTTAAGTGAAAAAAGAAATTAAAATACTCTTAACCGCTTTGATGTTTTATACTCGTATTCCTGTACCGGATATCGCTGGATACACGGACGATTTGTTGAATCGTGCCACCAAATATTTTCCCCTGATCGGGTTCCTGATAGGAGGCATTGCAGCCATTGTTTTTTGGGGGTTTCAATATATTATCCCGGCACATGTAGCCCTTGTTTTTAGTATGATCGCTTCAATTTTTTCTACAGGTGCTTTTCATGAAGACGGGTTTGCCGATTTTTGTGACGGGATGGGAGGTGGAATGAATCAGGAAAGCGTACTTAACATAATGAAAGACAGCCGCATCGGGACGTATGGAGCCATCGGCCTGGTGATGATACTGGCAGTGAAATTTAGCCTGTTAACCCACCTGCCAATCATTAAATTGCCCTTGATAATATTAACGGGCCATATCATTAGCCGGTTTATACCTGTTGTCCTCATCTTTACAAGTCATTATGCACGAGAAGATATAACTAGTAAAAGCAAACCTGTTGGAACAAAAGGACGTAAAACAGATTTTTTAGTGGCGCTTTTATTTTGCCTCCCTGCCGGATTGCTGGTGCCATGGAAGGTGTGGCCCGTGTTTATTGTAGTGATGGCTGTTGTATTTCTAAGATTTCGTCAATATATACATAAGAAAATTGCAGGATATACTGGAGATGTCCTGGGTGCTTTACAACAAATAAGCGAAATTGTATTTTATTTTTCCATTTTGATTATATATCAATATACATGATTATTGACAAATGAATATACTTCTGATAAGACATACCAGTGTAAACATACCTAAAGGGATATGTTACGGTAACCTTGATGTTGATGTTTCTTCTGCATTTGCACGGGAAGCTTCGAACGTAGCAGGCCGTTTAAGCCAGTATTCTTATCAAACCGTGTATTCAAGCCCTTTACAGCGATGTCGTAAACTGGCAGAAAAAATAACAGGAACCGGGTGTCCTGTAAAATATGATAATCGATTAAAAGAAATGGATTTTGGAGAATGGGAAGGCATGCATTGGGATCATATCTTTAAAAGCAGTAACGGACAACAGTGGTTTGGTGATTATTGGAACACGGCTTGCCCCGGGGGAGAATCATATAAAGATCTTTATAATAGAACAACCCTGTTTCTTAAAGAACTGTATCAATTGAATACCAATGAAGCCATTCCCGTTATAACACATGGTGGGCCAATACGTGCCATGTTATCAAAGATTTTGAATTCATCTCCCTATAGAATGTTTGATCGAAAGATTGGTTATGGGGAGGTGATAGAATTAAATATTGATGAGAACATGTTGAATTAGAATATATCTATAAAACTGATGAACCGAGCCATGACTAAAATATTCGTCACGCTCTTGGATGATTATTAATACACTCATCGAAAAGTGAAAGCCAAAATATTAACTCATGGCGAGCTCCCCCGCTGTTAGCGGGGCAAGCTATCTGACAAATAAAAAATTAAATATAAACAGATGAAAAAACTATTCCCTGTAATGTTTGCCGGCACAGGCTCTGATGTTGGAAAGAGCATTATCAATGCTGCTTTTTGCAGGATACTGAAACAAGACGGGTATAAACCGGCGCCGTTCAAGGCACAAAATATGTCATTAAACAGCTATCCAACACGGGGCGGTGGAGAGATAGGCAGGGCGCAGGCGGTACAAGCAGAAGCATGCGGTATTGACTGCACTACAGACATGAATCCGGTATTGCTCAAACCCACGGGCGATAGCGTGTCGCAAGTCATTTTGAATGGCAAGCCAATAGGAAACCAGTCAGCATCCGAGTATTTTAACGTGACAGACCGTGACCGTCTTTTTCATGAAGCAATGCAGGGATATTATAACCTGGCATCAAAATATAACCCCGTGGTCATTGAAGGGGCAGGAAGTATTTCTGAAATGAACCTGTGGGAAAAGGACATTACAAATATGCGAGTGGCACGTGAAGCCGGGGCCCCGACGTTTTTAATAGCTGATATTGACCGGGGTGGAATATTTGGTTCGGTGTACGGCACCATTCAACTGCTGCCCGAAGCTGAAAGGGAACTGGTGAAAGGTATTATTATTAATAAGTTCCGGGGGGATATCGAACTGTTTGAAAATGGGAAGAATATGCTTGAGAAAATCACGGGAAAACCGGTATTAAGCATTATTCCATATTTTAAAGATATTTATATTGAACAGGAGGATTCAGTGGTCATGGAACATCGAAAAGGATCGGCTCAAAGCGGACGTGTTAATATTGCTGTCGTGTTGCTCAGGCATATGTCTAACTTCACGGATTTTAATCACCTGGAAAGGGTTCGCGGTGTACATTTGTTTTATACCCATGTGCCGGAAGAAGTAGAAAAAGCTGATATCATCCTGATACCCGGTTCCAAAAATACTATTTCCGATATGCAGCATTTAAGAAACACCGGACTGGCCAGTACCATTATACGAATGCATGACGAAGGAAGACAGGTATATGGTATCTGTGGTGGCTATCAAATCATGGGACAAGAAATAAGGGATCCGGATCATATCGAGGGATATGTTGATGTAATACCGGGACTTGGTATATTGCCGGTTATTACAACAATTCAAAAAGACAAAACAACCGAACAATGTACGTTTACGTTTTTGAGAGGCAGGAACGATTGCAAAGGATATGAAATCCACATGGGGAATACCTTTCCCGTGAATGGAAATGATTCTCCTTTATGTAAAATAAAACCTGACAAAGATGATGGCTATTTCAAAGATAAGAAAACATGGGGGACGTATATTCACGGGATATTTGATAACCAGGAGGTGATTGATGCCATTCTCCGGGAAACAAAAAAAATGAAAGAATCATATACCCCGGTTGATTACACTGCTTACAAAGAGCAGCATTATGATAAATTAGCAGAATTTGTCAGGAGACATACCAATATGGAACTTTTTTATAATATTTTACAGGAATCATGATCAACGGGCACGGGAGCGACTTATATAATTATCACCAACCAATCATTGCTGATTTTAGTTCGAGCATCTGGTATGAAGGATTGAATAACGAGTTGGAAACTCATTTAAAGCAACAAATAAGCAGGATTATTCATTATCCTGACCCCGCTGCATATCAATTACGTGAAAAGGTAGCGCTTCATCATCACGTTTCCGCTGAACAAGTGATGGTGACAAATGGCGCTACAGATGCTTTTTACATGTTGGCTCAATTGTTTAAAGGAGAAAAATCCACTATCGTGTATCCTTGTTTTTCCGAATATGAAGACGCGTGCAGGCGGGTTCAACATGATATATCATTTATCCCGGGCGAAGAATTTCATGATGAAATGTCGCTGCATTCCCGGTTGGTATGGATAGGGAACCCGAATAATCCTGATGGCCGGATCAGTGCATTGGAAACACTGGTAAAGTTGTCTTCATTAAACCCTCGTGTATTTTTTATAATTGACGAAGCGTTTCTGGAGCTATCAACACGAGGAGCATCATTGATTCAGCGTGTGTCACGAAATAAAAACCTGGCCATTGTCCGTTCATTAACCAAGTCTTTTGCCATTCCCGGTATCCGTTTAGGATACCTGGTGGCAGATAAATCTGTCATCAAATCATTAAATAAAAATATGATCCCCTGGAACGTGAATAGCCTTGCCCTCGAAGCCGGGCATTACATTTTTGATCATTATGAAGATTTGAAGCCGTGTAAACAAATTATAGCCGCTAAATGCGAACAATTTCAAAAGCAATTGCAAAGCATTCCCGGGTTAGACGTATATCCTTCTTCATGTAATTTCTTTCTCGTGAAGTTGAAAAATGGGAACTCCGGTGAATTAAAAACGTTTTTATTAAAAAAACATCAACTACTTATCCGCGATGCTTCTAATTTCAAGGGGCTGGACAATACTTTTTTTAGGGTGGCTGTTCAGAATGAACAATTTAATGAAATACTGATCCAGGGGATAAATGATTATTTAAGGAGGGCGTAAATGCATTGGAACATTCAGGTAGATGAATCTTTTTTCATGATTGTCAGTTTGCTTGGCGGCTTTATGCTCGACCTGGCATTTGGTGATCCCTCCCGGGCGCCTCACCCGGTTCGCGCCATAGGGGCTTTAATTGCATGGTTTGACAGGCATTTAAATAACGGGACAAACAGAACAATAAAGGGCATTGTTACTGCAATTTGTGTTGCCGGGAGTACATTCGTGGTGATTTATGGCATTGAATATTTGCTAAAACCATTCCCTGTATTGTATGTTGCACTTGGGATTATCATGGTCTTTTACGGCATCGCCAACAGGCAGTTAGTCAAGGAAGGAATGAAAGTAGAACACGCGTTAATGCAGCAAGATATACCCCTGGCACGAAAACACCTGAGCATGATTGTAGGTAGGGATACATCACGGCTGGATAAGAATCAAATACGAAAAGCAGCAATGGAAACCCTTGCCGAGAATTTGAGCGATGGTGTGATCGCGCCATTGTTTTATTATGCCATGGGAGGCATCCCGTTGATGTTTGCATACAAGGCAGTCAATACCCTTGATTCAATGACCGGGTACAAGAACACAACCTATAAAGAATTTGGATGGTTTTCAGCAAGACTTGATGATGTTGTAAATTTTATCCCCGCGCGTATTACTGCTTTGCTAATGGTATTGGTATCATGGAGCACCAGGGGGGGGCGGTATATCTTTTTATATGGACACCGGCATACCAGTCCCAATGCCGGGTATCCCGAGGCAGCACTGGCCGGAATATTGAATTGCCGCTTTGGAGGGCCGAACATGTATCATGGAATACACGTTGAGAAACCTTTTATTGGAGAGCACGAGAGGCGTTTAACACGTGCAGATATGAAGAAGACAATTTATATCAATCACGTCACGGCCATTGTATTTGTCCTGTTGATCATTATTGTGCACTATTATTCCTGAAATAGCAGAAGAGCGTATTATATTTTGGGTTAATGATATTAAAACTATGATTATGATATGATAGTCGTTAAATTCATGACAAGGTCTTTACTTATTTACAATTTTAAACTCGACCCTTCTGTTTTGCTGGCGGCCTTCTTCTGTTTCATTAGTGGCAATGGGTTGATTAAACGCGAAGCCTTTGTAAGTCAACCTGTCTTTATCAATATCATTTTCTAAAAGGTAATTGTAAACACTTTTAGCACGTGCTTCAGAAAGCTGTTGATTATATTTCAATGAACCAATATTATCTGTATGCCCTGAGATTAATATTTTAACCGAGGGATATTTATTCATGAATTCGACCAGGCGGTTCAATTCTTCGAAAGACGATTCTTTAAGTTTGGATTTGTCAAATTCAAAATAGATGTTATTCAATACTACTTTTTTGCCTACATCAATTTTTTCCAGTTCAAATACAATGTCCATGGTGTCATTGTAATACTCGGGTGTAATTTCAATCTTGGATGAATACATCATAAATCCTTCTGCATTGGCCTGGATGCCAATTTCCTTTATTTCACTTTGGAATTCAGGAATCTTGTTTATTTTCCCTTTGTCATCGGTTGTGGCCGAACCAATGACCTCACCGGTTTTTTTATCAAGAAATTCTACCGTTGCATTAGATATAAACTTGTCATTACTGTCTTTTACTACCACCATTCCTTTGATCCATGTTACCGGCTTATAGAAGATACCTGTATAAATATCCAGTCCGCCAAAACCTTCATTTTTTACAGAAGAATAGTAAAAACGTCTCCCGTACTTTTTGAAAAATATATCATTGTCGGGGGTGTTGATCGGGTGTCCTAAACCTGTTGGTTTTGACCATTCGCCGTTTTTTTGTTTTGTTACAAAAAATATGTCGAACCCGCCCATTGTTTCATGTCCCTGAGAGCTAAAAAACAGCGTGTCTTCACCGGGTGTGATGAATACACCCTCTTCATCATATTGAGTATTAATGTTTGGCCCCAGGTTTTCAGGTTTAGACCATTTGCCGGATGAGTTCTTATGACATACAAAAATATCTTTCCCGCCTAAAGAACCATCCTGTTTGGAAACCAGGTAAACCGTTTCCCTGTCGTCAGTAAAAGTTATGGTTGATTCCCTTTCTTTCGTATTCAATATATTCGGGAGGTACGGCGTGGGAATTGCCCAGCCCCCGGTTGCTTTAGGTGTAGTGTAATGAATGTCGCCACCGTTATTATCATTGTAAACGAATAATTTATTTTCATCCTGAAAATATGCAATTGCTGCATCATTTTCTGCCGAGTTTACTGGCCGGCCTATATTGATCGCTCTTCGCCATAATCCGGCAGTGTTTTGGGAATAATAAATGTCTTCGTAAAACTTAAAATCAATAGGATTCCTGTTTCCCATTGTAGTCCCTTGTCTTTTTGACGTGAAATACATAACACTATCACCAAAGATCGGGTTAAAGTCATCATAAGGAGAATTTATCGAGCGGCCCAGGCATTTTGCTTCAGCCCTGGCAGGCTTCTTTGTTTTGATTTTTGCTGTTTTGCATTCGGAAATGAGTTTTTCGATGAACTCTTTATTCAATTCTACATCCTCGCCCTGCAGTGAATTTAAAAAAGACTGGTAATAAGTGATCGCGCTGTCAAATTGATAATTATAATGATATGCTCTTCCTAACAGGAATTTAATGTCGTAAAAATCTTTTTCTCCTTCTATTGACTGGTATAGATATTTAATGGCCTTATCTAAATTTTTTCTCGTGTATAAATAGCAAACACCAATTTTATAATCTAATGCACTAAAATTGTCATTGTATTTTCGTGCCTGAAGAAAATGTTCCAATGCAATGTCATAAGTACCAACACCTGTTTCATAGTATTGATTACCCATTTCTAAGTTCCGGAATGCTGCATTAAACCCTTTTTTTTCTTCTATTTTAAAATCCTTAATTGGTATTTTCGGGTTCTCTTGAGCGTTAAGAGAAAAATTAAAAAAAAATAAAAAAATACTGAAATTTATGAGTAATGCTTTCATGGGTTTTGTATTTTTGAAATCAGAATCCAAGGAAATACTTTAATATTTCTTGGTGAAAAGCCCTACTAAAGTAAATAATTTTTTATTAATTTTATACTTAAAATACGCTTAATGTATAAAAAAAATTTTGTATTTTTTATAATTTTATTTATAATCCCTGTTATCACGGGATATTCACAAAGTCATGTTTTTTTGAAAAAACATGAAAAAAATATCGAACAGTTTAATATTAAAGCAGAAATACGTTATAATCATCCATATAAAAATAATAAGCCGGATAATTCAGGGTATAAAAATGTTGTTAAAACATATAACAAAAATGGGGATTTATTAACACATGTTCAGTATGACTCCAGGGGAAATGTTATTTCAAAAGAAGAATATAAATATACACCCGACAATTTATTAACCTCTTACAAACGATTTGATGCACGAAGAAATAAATTAGTATACAGAAAATCTTTTTTTTATGGACATGATGAAAAACGGGAAAAAGAAGAAGGGTTTAACGGGACAGATTATTATACCATTAATTACAATTATGATGATAATGGTAATTTAACGTCTATATTGTATTTCACGGGAGACCATTTAAATGAAAAAAGAATTATTTCTTATTCTGATAATAAAAAAACGATTAAAGTATTAGGGAAAGATGAAACCGTCTTATTTAAAATCATTGAGTTTTATGATGACCATGATATGCTCATCAAACAAGTAAAATATGGTGATGCCAACAATGAGATTTGGAAATATTTATATGAATATAATGATAATAGACAGAAGATTAATGAATTAAAATATGAAGAAGGAGTATTTAAGTACAAAGTTATGTATACATATGATAAAAGCCATAGATTAATAAAAATCAGCGAAGAAGATGAAGTGCATAATGTATTTGTTAAACGAAAATTATCATATAATGAACAAGGGCAATTAGCAGGAGAAGAGTACAGGAAATCAGCAGGTGATAACTATTCCAAGAAATTGTATAAATACAATGAAGATGGA
This sequence comes from uncultured Bacteroidales bacterium, assembly GCA_964413555.1. Classification (GTDB taxonomy): domain Bacteria; phylum Bacteroidota; class Bacteroidia; order Bacteroidales; family JBBRXJ01; genus CAYMKE01. The sequence goes on from CAYPTK010000050.1 coordinate 13,994, forward strand.
CTTTGTATTGCTATTGACTGGTTTTACGCGACGTATAGTTACCGCACCCTGTTCAAAATCGAATATGGCTTTTATGAATAAAAAAAGGCTGCCAAATAGTACTATTCAGACAGCCTGTAAATAATATTAATAATTTATTATTTTAATCTGCCGGGTGGATTGCTTCTACCGGACAAACATCTGCACATGCACCACAGTCCGTGCACGTTTCCGGGTCAATGCTGTATTTGTCATCGCCTTCTGAAATAGCTTCAACCGGACATTCATCAATGCATGTTCCACATGCAGTACATTCATCATTAATTATGTATGCCATATTGTTAGAAATTTTTAGTTAAACAAAAAATATATTACCATGGTAATGTCTGATGGTAAATACAAAGCAAAGATATAAATAAATTTGAAAATTTTATCCACTATATGTATAAATATTACCCGGCAGGATTACCCGTGAGTGATTTTGAATCGTTCATCCAGTTTCCATGTATTTTTAATACTTGTTCCAATACATCCCTTACGCATCCGTGGCCTCCTTTTTTATCCGAAATATATTTACATATATTCTTAACTTCATTCACTGCATTTGAAGGACAAGTTGGGATTCCCACGCTCGATAATACCTTTAAATCAGGTATATCGTCGCCCATGTACAGAACATTCCCGGGTTCTAAATTGTATTTGGTTAAGAAAATATTTAATGCTTTCAGTTTGTCTTTACATTCCAAATGTATATCCTGGATTCCTAATTTTTCAAATCTTTTGTATACAGCGTGTGAGTCTCCTCCGGATATAATGCCAACGGGGTACCCGAGTTTCAAGGTGTGATACAGGGCATACCCGTCATGCAGGTTCATTGTCCTCATCAGGTCTCCCGATGGATGAAGGTACGTTTCTACCGTGGAAAAAACCCCGTCCACGTCAAATGTGAATGCTTTTACGTTTTTTAAATCTTCTTTAAAGTTATTAATCATCTGTTGTATTATTTGTTTTTCTTTCCTGGTAAATGTGATTCGATACAAAACTATATAATTTTAGTAAATCCTGATGATCGTTTAATTGTTCTAAATGTTTTGACATTGTTTTTTGATCATTTCTGACTGCAGGTCCGGTTTGTGCATCACCAGGTGACATTGTTAAAATCTTATCGGTTGTTTCCCGGATTAATGGATGTAAAATCTCCCGGTTAAACCCCTGGACTTCCAATAGTTTTTCTGCCAAAGCATACATGTGATTCGTGAAATTACAGGCAAATACTGCTGCAATATGTAAACATAATCGTTGTTGTGAACCGGTTTCATAAACATTCATGGATAGCTGTTTTGCTATACCGGCAACTGTTTGAACAACGGTTTCATTGTTTCCTTCAATGAAGAATGGGACGTTTGAAATATCTACAGGTTTTGATCTAGAAAAGGTCTGCAATGGATATAACACGCCATAATGATTCACATATCCTTCAAAAATATCCATTCCCACACTCCCGGCGGTATGGAGCACAATCTGGTTACATCCTTTTATTTGTTTTAATA
>CAYPTK010000051.1:0-15446 GCA_964413555.1 uncultured Bacteroidales bacterium
CCTTTACTATCAGCAGCAATAGCAGGCTGCCATTCATTGGCAGGTGTTTTGCCTACAGTTTGTTCGTTGCCAGGATTTTTTTCCAGGTTCGTGTATAAAATGTCGAAATTGTTATTTCTGAAACCCTGCCAGGTGATCCATACCCCTTGATTATTGATTGCCAGGGCAGGATGAATATCGGGGCCGGCTTGATTCGTGAGACGCTGTATTTTGCCTGGTTTATTTTCGTTTATCTTGGTGTAATAAATATCCTGATTTCCGTCTACCCGTTCAGACCAGGCTACCCAAATGTTATCCTTTTTATCTGTTAAGGTGGCAATATCAAAAATGTCTTTCCCCTTGGATGTCACGGCAAATTCATTTAAAACTTCCCCGTCTTTTTCCACGAGTACATTCAACTGGTCTCCATCTGCTTTTTGGGCGAGGTAACTAAAATCATCAGGGAATTCGTCTGTAAACCTGTGCCATCTGTAAGGTGACATGCCTTCATAATACGTGTTGTAAACAATATATGTTTTCCCTTCTGAGGTAGATGTTGCAGACGGGAATCCATGATATTTACACCGCTCGTGAATGTAATTCATATTGGTCAGCTTTAAGGCCGGATAAACACGGGTAACAGAGACCTGGCCATTGAGGAATTTTTGTGTTTTTCCAAATTCTAATTCCCCTGGATTGAATTCAAAATCGCCTTGTTCTGTATTGACTTGCAGTGAAGTTCCTACTTCTAGTTCCATGTTGGTATGCAAACGAAAAGGTTTGAATGGATCTAAATCTACAGCCGGGGTATACCCTTCTGTCCGTTTATTATTATAAATAGCCCATTGATAGGTAGTATCGCGGGTTGACCTTCCTTTCCAGGTTATTTTGCTGTCTTCCATGGTTATTTCTGTATAAGGATCACGCCATCCTTTGCTTGAGTTTTGATATAAAAAACGGGATTGTTCGCTCTGGCTTTTAAATTTCATGGCCCCGTCCCATATTTTGGGTTCATTATTGCTGCCAAATTTTAATTCAAGACATATGAGATGATTATTTTCTTGTGTATAAGAAAATAATGAAGAGATACAGATTAATGTGATAGTTAATAAAAGTTTTATTGTTTTCATGCTTTAGGTTTTTGATAGTAAAAATAAGATGTATTTTAATAATAACTAAAACGATGGTTTAAAATTATAAAAAAAGCGGTTGTTATTTATAATTAATCTAAATAATGTTTGTCCATAAAGTCCGCTAATCCCGATACAGTCATTTTACCTTACGGGACAGTCTTCGTTACGCGTGCCCCAAAATTGCTCATTTACTTCAGTAAACTGCGCGTTTTGGGGCTTCACGAGCCTCGTTATCGAACATTATGATCCAAACACTCGACTTTATGGACAGGCACTAAATAATGTTGTATAGTATTGGTTATTTTAATGAATCTGCATAATCAATATTGCCCACATCATAAAAAGCTCTTATATTTTGCAGTTCTGTTTTTAGAGAATCTGCCAGCTCCTCATATCGTGGTTTTCCATAAAGATTATTCATTTCATTCGGGTCTTTTTCAAGGTCATATAATTCCCACTCCCCTAGTTCATAGAAATGAATAAGTTTATACCTCTGTGTCCTGATTCCATCATGTTTATTGACAAAATGCCAGCCATGGGGATATTCATAGTAGTGATAATACAGGGCATCTCTCCATTCAGGGTTTTTTTGTTGCCATAATGGCCTTAATGAGCGTCCTTGCATTTCTTCAGGAATTTTTTCTCCTGCCAAATCCAGGAACGTGGGGGCATAATCAATGTTTTGTACCAATTCATGGATGGTTGTGCCTGCTTTTATTTCTTTTGGATATCTGATTAGTAAAGGAGTGCGGAATGATTCTTCATACATGAACCGCTTGTCATACCACCCGTGTTCTCCAAGATAAAAACCCTGATCAGATGTATATACAATGATAGTATTATCCATTAAATCGTTTTCTTCAAGATATTCAAGTACCCTGCCAATATTCCTGTCTACAGAAACAATACATTTTAAATAATCGTGCATGTATCGTTGATACATCCATTTGGCAAGTTCTTTCCCTTCTAGATTCAGTTCTGTAAACACGTTATTACGTGGTAAATAATAGTTATCCCAAGCTTTTCTTTGTTCAGGAGTCATTCTGCCAAGCCATCTTTCGGCCATTGATTCTATAATATCAAAATGTTTTGGCCCGGAACCACCTTTCTCAGACTCTTTTTCGTATTGGCCGGGTTGCAATTTCATGTCCCATGTATAAAACATGTCTTTAATTCTCATATCCGCTTCTTTGGCTGCTTTTCTTCCTTCATAGTCATCAAAAAAATTAGCTGGCAAAGGAAATTTTTTATCTTCAAAAAGGTGCAAATCGCCGGTATCCGGCATCCATGTTCGATGGGGTGCTTTATGATGATAGAGGAGGCAGAATGGTTTGTCTTTATCCCTGTTCTCCAGGGTTTTAATTGTTAAGTCCGTGATCACATCCGTCACATAACCTGTATGATGGATGGTATCGCCCATTTCAATGAGGTCGGGGTTGTAATAATTGCCCTGGTTGTTTAATATGTTCCAGTAATCAAATCCCGTGGGATCTGATTTTAAATGCCATTTTCCAATCATAGCCGTGTAATAACCGGCTTGTTTTAATAATTTAGGAAGTGTTACCTGGCTGCTGTCAAACCTTTGACGGTTGTCTTTCAACCCGTTTTTATGACTGTGTTTGCCGGTAAGCATCACGGCACGGCTTGGTGAACTGATAGAATTGGCGACAAAGCTATTGGCAAATAAAGCTCCTTCATTGGCAATCCTGTCAATATTCGGGGTATTGATTAAAGAACTATCATACGCGCTGATTGCTTTTTGTGCATGGTCATCGCTCATGATAAAGAGTATATTTGGGCGTTGACCTTCCTGGTCATTGTCTTTCGTTTTATCTTTTTGGTCAGTACTGCTGCACCCTCCAATTAACACGGCCAGATCTAAAGCACATACGGCGATTGGGAATTGAAATTTCATATTTTTTATAAATTTAATAGTTATAAGAATGTTATTGTATTTTTTGTAAATATATTATTTGGTTAAGGTAAAATTAATCAAAATTATTATTTTTTAATAATTTTTCGTGCAACAGTATCTGATAAATCATGGTAAATTAAGATATAATTCATTGTTTTTAATAGTTAGATGGTTATAAGATAGTAGTTTTTTTATATTGTTGAGTAGAGAATTTTTATTTATTGTACAACTCTTCTACCAGCCGGCAGGCTTCGTCATGGGATGTTTCGGCCCAGATATAAAACGCGAATCCTTTTCCTCCTAATTCATTGACGATTTTCCTCGCGCCATCAGGTGTCACGTAAAGCTGACAGAGCTTACCTGCATCCCGTATTCGTTTTAATACATCAATCCATTCTTCTGCAGGTGGATTCCCTGCACCCGGGATCCATTGTATTCCATGAAGATTGGGAATAGAAAGCAGCAAATCCAAATGCTGGATTTGTTCTTTGCCATCCAAATGATAAAACGCGTGATCCAAATGGTCACAACATTTTTTCAAATCAGGGATAACAAATTGCTCAAACATTGTAGGATCAATCATTACAGCCATATCAGATTGCAGCATATAACATTTCCCTGTAGAATAAATCCCTGCCCATGGTGAAGTACCAAGCCCTTGCTTTTTAATAATTTGATACAAGGCATCATAATACTGAAGCCATACATCAGTTAACTCACTGGTGATCCTTGATGTCTCTTCAGGATTTAAAAGCATGCCGGTTAACAAATCCTGGTCATTAATCAGCGATGAAAGGATGTCTAAATTGCCCCCGATATCTGTAAATCCTACCTGAACATCACTGTCCCAGCGTTCAACAGCAGCTTCTGTGATTTCTTTTACTCGTTTCCAGTAGATATTACCCGGGTTAAAGGTAGGATGAAACTCTGAAGATGGCATTTTCTCTCCAATATCAAACCAGATGGTTTTATTTTCATGAGAATAATGCACTTCTGCCCCTAAAAATCCGGCAAGGATTCCCGGGCCAAAATTAGGCCAGAATTTAGGCCATGCATCACCATAGTAACGGGTGCATTCCAGACGTTGTTGAAAATGATCAATGAGTTCATTTACAGGTTTATCTAATGGAAATTGTAAGGGACTGTCATCAAAATCACTAAATACAGGAAGGTTTTGTCCTTTAGGAAATGATATGCCTTCTGGCGGTTCTAATCTCCGTATCACCACCATTGGCCTGTCCAGTTTACCATCCCACCACGCTTCCCAGCCGGTTTTGATCTGATCCCAATCGGACTTTGTAAATGTGTTTTTCATAATCTATATTTATATTGGTAAGTTTTTTAATCAAAACAGCAGAAATGATTTGAAAAAGTCCGATGATTATAAAGATATACTGTAGGGCTCCTGTTGGAGAAATAATATAGTTCATGGCAATAAATAAAATGCCCCCGATAGAACGTCCAATATTCATAAACAGTTCATTGTCGAATATATATGTATAACTGTCTCGTTGTTCAATTGCAGAAGATTTGCCAATATCAGACATACTTGTTGAAGCAAATGCAGTGTTAATAACGGGTTGCGCTATTACTTGCGTGATTTTCATAATGATGACACCAAAGAATGATATTTTTACGATTCCCAGGAATAACTGATCATTGTTGATGGTAAACGTGAGAATGACCCCGCCCAGGATGATCAGAACGGCTCCAAAAAACATCATTTTTGCCCTGTGTTTCGGGGTCGTGATCCGGCCGAGGATATAGATGGTAATCACGGAAAATATTGCTGTTGACAGCTCGATTTTTCCCAGCACTGTTTCATCTCCTGCAATGTTTAATATGAGTAAAGGAAGGAAATACATGATTCCACTTTGCAGAAAACCGAAAAGAATCACTAAAAACCTGTGCATGTTCCAAACCCTGTTAAACGTTTTATAAATAAATTTATTGATTACCGGAGATTTAAATGAGCTTTTTAACACGAGAGCTACAGCATAGATCATAAGGATCATAAGCAATCCGGCTACGGCCTGGTATGCAAAAATTTCATCGTACCAGCCGGTCTTTCTGCCCAGCATAATGATAATGGTTCCAAATAAAAACGGGATTAATGATTCGAATAGGATTTTAAAGAATTGGTCGAGGCTGGCAAAAAAATTCCGGTTCTCTTCATTCGTAACAAGAAAGGAAAGAAATTGGCGGTTTGACCAATACAATCCTCCACCGGCTCCTGAAAACAATCCAAAAAAGATAATATAAAAGCCAATAGAAGATTTGGTAACCATCATCATGAGAAAGGTGGATGCAATGCTGAGAAACAATCCTATGGCAAATAAATAGCGAATGTCAACTTTTCTTCTCAGGAGTTTGCCATTAATGAAACTGCTCAACACCAATCCTATGCTAAAACCAAAACCATTGATAATGGGAATCACGGGATTGCCGGTGGTACGATTTAAAAAGGCCGTTGAAAATAAGACAATGAAAGGGAATACCATGGCAAACATCATATTTATGATAATAAGCCGCTTCCCGTTTTTATCGAAAACGTCAAATGCCTGTATTTCTTTCCGGAAGAAGTTCTTCATTTATTTATTTTAGATTTACCGCGGTTTTAATTTTCTCGAGCGACAAATTCACAGGTGATTTCCCTTTGAAAGGAATCTCCCCGTAAAGTGCTTTTGCAGTTGCTTCGAGTGATGCCGGGACATAAGAATATGCATTGATATACACGTGAACCGCTTCAAAGTATTCATTAAAGAAAAAGGGATTTCCAAATGATATCACCATGGTTTTATTTCTGTCCAGGCTGTTTACTGACCACATAGATTCTGCCTCTTCGCCAAAAAAGCTCTGTGGGCCAATGGGATGATGAGGATACCTGTTGATCGCGAAAATGATTAAATCATATTGGCCAGAAACGGTATCTTTATATTGTAAATCGGTTTCAAACCGAAGGTTCTTTTGCAAAGTGACTTCTGCACCACGTTTTTCCAGTTCTTTTTTCAAAAGGTTAAAGGGTTCAAAATTCTTTTGCTGGTTAGCCACGCCTACCAGTAGAATCTTTTTATGAACGTCCGGTTTTAGTGGGAGCAGGTTTTTTTTATCCCTTAATAGTGTAATGCTCTCCTCGGCTGCTTGTTGAGCTGTTTGTTGAGCAAAATCGGATATTTCCCGGGTTAATGGTGTGCCGGCTTCAAAATTTTCATCAAATAAACCAACCTTCATTTTCAGGTTCCATATCCGTTCAACCGCGTCATCAAGACGTTCCATTGAAACTTCCCCGCTTTCTACAGCTTTCACCATGTTTTCCACGTAATTTGGTGTTGTCCACAGCATGACATCACATCCTGCCTTAAATGCTTCAATGTCTGCCTGTTCATCGGTGAAATATCCTTTAAATCCCGACATGACTAAAGCGTCTGAGACAATAACACCCTTGAACCCCATTTCTTTTTTTAACAGGTTTGTAAGGAGTTCTTTTGATAATGTAGCAGGGAGATAAAGGCCATCTTTTGTTTCTTTTTGATAAGCAGGAAGAGTGATATGTCCGGGCATGATTGAATATACGCCCGCGTCAATACATCCCTGGAAAGCTCGTCCGCTATATTTCCACCATTGCTCCATGGTAAGACCGTTGCATGAAGTAACAAGGTGTTGATCCCGGAAATCAACCCCGTCTCCGGGAAAATGCTTTAAGGTTGCAGCAACACCATGATCCTGCATGCCTTTTACAATTTGTGAGACCAACCTGACTACCATTTCGGGGTCGTCAGATACAGAACGATGATTGGTCATCGGGTTGATCGGGTTCAACGGGAGATCTACAACAGGCGTAAAAGCCCAACTCACCCCGGCGCAACGTGCCTCAATGGCAGTCGTTTTCCCGTAATTATAGGCGAGCTCTTCCGAGTTTGTAGCTCCAAGCGACATGATGTGAGGCAGATGCGTTAAATCTTCAATATTGCACCCGGCACCGGATTCCATGTCATCAATATGGAATAAAGGAATGGGACATGCTTCCAGGTATTCTTTATAGCGTTCGAGAAGATTTTTCGCGTAATTTTCTCCTTCCCTGTTGAGAGAGAACATTCCTCCAATTGGATTTTCTGCTAAAAAATTTTTAAGGCTGCCATATTGCCGGATTTCTTCCTCCGGGTTTGGCATATGAATGAAAGTCTGCCCTATCTTTTCTTTTACGGATAACTTTTTCCAGTCGTCTTGTTTAAATTTTGTTGCCATAATTTTCATTTAGTTTATATATTTATTCGTTTATTTCTGTTACTTTATTCTCTAAGGTTTTTTTAGTCAGGTGTTTGATAAGTGCGTAGGATATAAACTGTAAAGCTCCTAATATCAAAAAGATATAACGAAGCCCTTCATTGATATCTATGCCAGCGTATAACATGACCAGGAGGAACGTACCTCCCAATGCCCTTCCTAAATTTATAAACAATTCCGTGTCAATCATATAAGAGTATTCTGATTTTTTTTCCCTGGCAGAGACGAAATCAATCACAGACCACCATGTAGCCCTATATGAGCTGTGCATTAAGGGATCTGCAATGATCTGGAAAATTTTTAATCCCAATACTCCCATCACCGAATATTCGACCCCCAGGATTAATCCGCCAAATGTAATAGAAATGACACCTGCCAACATAATTTTTGGACGATGCGCTGGTGTTGACTTTTTACTTACAAAATACACGACAAGTGCAGAAAAAATAGTGCTGATGCTTTCAATGAGGCCCAGTGCACTTTCGCCTCCCACTACATTCAGGATGAGCAGTGCCATGAGCATATATATCCCGGTTTCAACAGTTCCTATAAAAAGCGAGAGGAATCGTTGATAATTCCATAATTTATCATACCTGAAGTATAAAAACCTGCTGACAGCAGGGCTTTTGTAGTTGGTTCTTTTTATGATTATCCATGTTAAAAACATCATAATCATAGAAATCGCCATGCCCACTTTGTAAACAGTTTGTTTTTCATACCAGCCAAATTTTTCTCCAAGTCCTATGATGATAAACCCGAAAAACATGGGGGTTAAAAAATTACTTGTAATAATAATAAATTGTTCTAAGCCGGCAAAAAAATTCCGGTTTTCATCATTGGTTGCCAGGTATGATAAGAAATTCCGGCAGGAATAATACATGCCGGTTCCGATCCCGAAGATGACCCCAAACCATACAACATTTGATATTTGAATATCAACAAAATATACAATGAGTGCCATGGGAAGAACACTTAAAATAAGGCCAATGTAAAAGAGAGGTTTTATGGATATTTTCCTGAGCAAAAATCCATTGATCAGGTACCCGAGGTAATTTCCCCCGAAACTACCCAGGGTGTAAATGATGTTGATCCTGGCGTCTTTGGCATTTCCCCATAAATAGGCTTGTACAAAAATCATGATAATGGGGAATACCAAGTGGTACATTAAATTGAGGCGCAACAGGTCTTTTGCATCGCTGTTGAACATCTCAAAAGCTTTTTTTTGATTGATAATAAATGGAATTTTCATTTTTTTTTATTAGTTGGTTAGTTTAAAAAATTGATTTAGCTATATTTCAATTTCAATACCCTCCTTTCTTAACACGTGGAGAGTATTGAAAATTTTGAGTTCAATGTTTTCTTTCCCTTTAATTAAATTAAACCGGGCATTATTTTTATTCACGTTAAGTTCGATGATGGCACCCTGATAAGCAAATCTGACGGTATATGAATTCCAGTCTTTCCATATTTTTGGATTGAATGTAAGTATTTCTCCATCTATTCGCATTCCTGCCCAACCATGTAGCATAGTTGCCCAGGCCCCGGCAGATGCCGAAACATGAAGGCCCTGCTCCGTATTGCGGTTATAATTATCCAGATCAAGCCGGCATGAATATTCAGTAAAGTCATACCCGTCCTTCATTTTGTCAAGTTCTATGGCTAACACGGCATGTACTGCAGGGGATAAAGAGGATTCATGCAAGGTGCGTTCTTCATAATAATCATAATTGACACGTTTTTCATGTTCATTATAATCCTGATTGAAAAAATAAAACAGGTTCAATACATCTGGCTGTTTTATGACATTATAACGGAAAATTTTAATGTAAGGCCAGTGTTTTGCAATGGGGATTTGATCGTCCGGTATCGTTTTTAGATCTACATGAGGTAAATCAAAATACCCATCATGTTGTTCATAGATGCCGGTTTCGTCATCTTTTGGTATCCGCGTGTTGGTGGCCATTTTTTTCCATTCATTGATTTCTTCTTGCTTCAGATTTGTTTTTGAAAGGGCCTGCTCATAAGCTTCAGGAGCTTCATGTTTCATTTTTTGAAGGGTTGTAATGGCAAATTCAAATGCTTTTTTTGCCATTACATTGGTATAACAATTATTGTTTACCATCATATGTTGTTCGTCCGGCCCCATCACGCCGAAGAGGCCAAATTTTCCTGTTTTAGAACCGTATTCGCCCCAGCTGGCATTGCACCGGTTAATTTGGATCAACATTTCGATTCCTTCTTTATACAAAAATTCTTTATCTCGCGTGGTATTTATATATTGCCAAATGCCATATGCAACAGCCCCGTTAATATGAATTTCAAGGTCTACATGCTGCCATGTCCCACAATCTTCTTTCCCGGTTATGGATGCAAAAGGATACCGTGCTCCTTTCAGTCCTAACTCTTTAGCCCGCTCCATTGCCCGCGGGAGCTTTTTGTACCGGTATAACAACATGTTCTTCACCCCTTCGGGATTTGTAAACAGATGAAACCGCAACACGAATATTTCGCTGTCCCACCATACCCATCCGGCATATATTTCTCCGGTCATGCCTTTACATAAGGCATTAAAATCTGAATTTTCGCAATGATATGTCTGATAGTTCTGCAATATTGAAAATCGAATCCCCTGTAATAACTCCGGGTCATTATCAATGTCTATCCACATTGTTTCCCAGGCGTTTGATAAAGTTTCCTGGTGTTGTGCAAATAATTGACTATATGATTGAAGTTTGTTTTTTGCCATCTCGATTCCTTCTTCCCATACAGGAGTCGCATCCGGAGTTTGTTTCCAATGGTTCAAGACTGTTTTTTCAATTTCAAATACACGTCCTTTTTCCAGAGGTTGACGGAAACGAACCCCAATGAATTTATCCTCTTCTATGGTTGAGGTATTTATTGCTTCATTGGCATTTAGAGTAAAACAGGAAAATAATTGATTTTCCGTGATTTTCGTCTTGGCCTGAATGGCATATATATTCTGAAAAGATTGTTTTTTCTGTTCAATCCAGAAACTTTCCGATGGGTTATTCCCTGCAACACCACCTTCCCGGGTTTGGTCCCATCCTGATGCCAACTCATAAATGGTATTAAAATCCAATCCCATTGTCATATCGATTTCACCTGAAAAATTAATTGGCTTGATGGATATTTTTTGTCCTCCTGTTTTGGTATAAGCTAAATTGGTAAAACGGGTAAATTTAACTTCCACCTGTTTTCCCGTTGCTGTTTCCCAAATAAATTCCCTTGTCACAATTCCTTTTTTCATGTCTAATGTTCGTCGGAATCCTGAAAACTTAGATGTTGCCAGGTCCAATTGTTCATTGTCTATACGCATCCTGGTATATAGCCAATCAACAGCATTCACCATTCCTGTTTCTTTTTTCACGAACCCTTTAAATACTTGTGGATATCCAATGTCAAGATAAACGAATAAATGATTAAAGTAACTACCAAGCAAATGGTCACCTGAATACCCTTCTTCAAAATAGCCACGGACTCCCATGTATTCGTTGGCTACGGAAAAGATTGATTCAGAAATTCTTTGTTTTGAAGGATCAAACCCTTCTTCGGTGATGTTCCACGTATCACCTTTGTAATACTTGATAGGTTGTTTAGATAGATTGCTCATAGGTTTTTAGTTTTATTATTGATGTAGTTTCATGCGTTCGTGTACTTCTTCCAGTGTACCGGAAAAATATCCTCCTTTTTCCATTTTAATAGATACCAGTGCAGCTGCAAATTTTAATGCATAATCAATATCATGTTCCAGCCGGGCAGATAAGTATGCTGCAAATGTTGTATCGCCTCTCCCGGTTCGTCCGACAGAAGATTTGTTGGAAAACGATTCAAAATATGTTTTCCCGTTTACTCTTGCCAATACTCCGTCTGAACGGGTTATGATGGTTTCAGAGGCTCCCCAGTCTTCAAAATGCAATGCAGCTTTTTCTATGTCATCTTCGCCGGTTAATATTTTCGCTTCCACAACATCCAGTTTTACCATGTCCATCAAGCTCACGATTTCTTCTTTTAATGGAACATCTGCAAAATTTATTTCACAGGTTTCTGCATTTAATTGCCGGACAAAACTCTGCATATCGACAGATAATCCGGTGCCAAGTCCTTTAATTGCGTTGATATACTTCATAGAAAATTCCTGATTATTAATGCCCGCCAGGTGTATATGTGACGTAGAAATGTTTGGAAAATGTCTAAAATCCATTAATCCGGCGCTTTTGTATATGTATAATTTCCGTTCATCCAGGTTTTCCGATGGATGGACAACACCAGCCAGGGTAGTGTGAGGGGAATAATCAACAAATACTTCAATGCCTTCATTGGTTAGCAAATCCAGTAAATGTTTGTCAGTTTCAGCCAGGCGGGTATAAACGGCGATTTTTTTTCCTGTCCTTGCTGCTGCGACAGCGCCGCAAAGAACAGCACTTCCCGGTGCTTCTATTTTTTCGCCTTGAAATGGATATATTTCATCCAAGCAAAGATGTCCGGTGAATAAAATATCATATGCTTTCATTTAATTTTAGATGTGATTAGTAGAATATAAGATAATTGATATAATTAAAGCAATGAATACTTTTATTATAAAATATTCAAAATCAAAATAATAATCAAAAATATAGTAAAAAAATTTAATTAAAAATAAAAATATTGCTGAAAAATATAAAGATATTGCTATATTTGTTTAGAGCATGTATTGATTTGAGGTAAATCTTGCATACGGGTGAATGGTGATTTAGAAAATTCAGAAATATTGAGCGGACATGGGATATATGGGTATAGAGGTGTTAAGAATATTGGGTACATTGGGGATGTCTCTATGCCAAATTTTAATTTCTTACGTTGTCCGTAGCGTCCACGCTACGGACTTTAAAGTACTTTGCATTAAAAAATTAAAAATATAAACAGATGAAAGACCAGTCAAACCATATTATTCTTAAAAGCAAAACGTTTCATCATACACCAGGAGAAATAGCCAGATCTGTCTTTTATTATATTCAGTCCACCGGCTATTATTGCTGTGGGAAGGGGCATAGTACAGATAGAAAAGGGATGAAAAGTGTATTATTGGTGTATACCTTATCAGGGAGTGCATTTTTATCTTACCGGGGCAAAGATTATGTTATCAAACCCGGGGACCTCTTTTTTATAAATTGTTATGACCATCATTTTTATGGAGTAAAAGGGGAAAAAAACTGGGAATTTAAATTTCTTCATTTTTTTGGCAACAATTGTGAAAACATGCATGATACTATTTATAGAATTTATGGCCCTGTCATGCAGCTGGGGCTGCATAGCCCGATAGAAAAAAGCCTTGATAATTTATATGCATTATCAGAAGGAACGGTTGATGTGATCAATATTGATGCACGCATCATGTCTTTAATATCAAACCTATTGTCCGAAATATTTTTTTATACAGCAAGCCGTTTGGGAGAACTAAAAAATCATAAACCAAATAAAATGGTCAACAGAGCTATTGAGTTTATTGAAATGAATTATACCGCCAATTTAAAACTGGAAGATATTGCGAATGCCGCGTATGCCAGCAAATACCATTTTTCGAGGATGTTTAAAAAAATTGTAGGGTCCAGTCCATACGCGTATCTCTTGAATTTTAGAATTAATATGTCAAAAGAGAAATTAAAATATTCATCTAAAAGTATATCAGAGATCGGGATAGAAGTAGGATTTGACAGCACGAGTAATTTCATTAAAACGTTCAGAACGCTTGAAGGCATGACCCCTTCAATGTATAGAAAGTTTTAAGTGAGGCAAAAAAGAATAATCTTGATATTAAACGGTTAAATAGAATTTTATATCTTTACAATCATTAAATGCATGAAGATTATTGTTTACCGTGTTTTCTATCCCAAAAAGATAAAAAAGATTCATGATAACCATAAAAGACATAGCGAAAAAAGCCAATGTATCAGTTGCCACTGTCTCATATGCTTTAAATAACAAAAGGGGAATAGGCGAAGTTAAGAAGAAAGAAATCCTGGATATTGCCAAAAAAATGGGTTACGTCCCGAATTCTGTAGCCAGGAGCTTGCAGGCAAGGACAACGAATATCGTGGGATTGATCATTCCTGATTTTATTTCATTTCAAAGCGAATTGGTCATTAAGCTTGAACATCATGCCCGGTTAAATGATTATTTTATCCTTTTAGGATGTACAAATAAAAATCTAGAAGCCGAAAAAGAAATCATTGAACGGTTTATCAGCAAAAATGCTGATGCACTGATCATCATTCCAGGAAACAATGCTACCGAAGAACATTATACTACAATATTTGAATCACGTCAACACAATTCGTTACCCCTGGTTTTTATTGGAGCGAATTACAACAGGATCAAATCAAGTAATATCACCATAGACTTACAATCGAGCCTGTATACATTAACAGATTATATTTTCCAGAAAAAACCCGGGTCAAAAATTGTGTTTTTTGGCGGCGACAGTAATGAATATTTTGTGAATATCCGGCTCGAAGGAATAAAGCAAGCATTCCAAAAGAACAGAATGACGTTTAAAAAGAATAATTATTTTAATATTGGCAATGAATATAGTTTTGAGATAGGATATCAATCAATTTTACAATATGCTGAACTGAACAACTCGTTTCCCGACGCGATCATTGCCGTTAATGATCATGTAGGATATGGCATTACCAGGGGCTTAAGAGAAAAAGGATTGAAGATTCCTGATGATATTATGGTGACAGGATGTGATAATATCACTGTTCCATCAATCAATGGATTTAACCTGACGACAATTGATTTGCCATTGAATGAAATAGCTGAAAGTGCAATGGATATCCTTAAAAACGCGTCTTCCAAAACCAAAGTACGCACTCATATGACATTAGATGCCAATATTGTCTTTAAAGATTCAACGATTTAAACTTCTGTATTTGAGCGCTTTACCAAAAGAATTAAAAAAAATTGCAAATAACTTAAACGTTTAAGAAAAAAATTCGTATATTTGTAATATATACCTTAAAATTTAATATACACAACGTCTTAACATATTTTATTACAATAAAACAAAAAACCAGATACTTATGAAAGCAGCTTATGTAAAATCACCTTTTGAGGTGGAAGTGAGAGAATTTCCTGTAAGAAAAATGAAAGATGAAGAAGTATTCATTCGTGTTAAAGCATGTGGAATATGTGGACATGATTTAAGCGTCGCCAATTCAGAAGCAAAGGATTGGAAGCCATTCGGACATGAAATTTCAGGAATTGTAGAAAAAACCGGGAAAAATGTAACCCATGTAAAACCGGGAGATAAAGTGGTATTAGAAACCGGAACGTATGACAGGTTTTCAAAGGCAGCCCGGAACGGGCGCCCCGAATTAGATAACAATGGCCCTAATTTCTGGGAAACCGGACCCATGGGATTTGCCGATTATATTATAGTCCCACGGGAAACTGTTGTCCCGTTTGAAAAAATGAGTTTTGAAGAAGCCAGTATGATCGAACCACTTGGTGTTGCCTTAGATATGGCGTATGCAGCCGATATTAAATTAAATGATGATGTCCTGGTCATTGGCCTGGGGCCGATCGGCCTGATGGCTTTGCAATTGGCCAAAATAATGGGAGCCCGCGACATTTACGCGGCAGAACTCTCGCGAAGCAAAAAAAGAATTGAAATTGCTCAGCAGTTTGGTGCCACCATTATTAAAACAGACCAGGAATCTCTTAAAACATATCAATTTCCCCGGGGTGGCGTAGATAAAGTGTTGGTATCAGCCCCTCCCAAACTCATCGAACCTGCTGTTGAAATCACGAATTGGGGCGGCATCATTGCATTTATTGGGATAGAGTACGGGCCAAATGCAAACATCACATTTGATGCCAATACATTTCATTTCAATAAAATTCAACTCCGGAGTTCATTTGCATCTCCGGCATTGTACTTTCCCCGTTGCATAGAACTTGTTGAAGCAGGCATGGTCGATTTAAAACCATTGATCGGGAAAACATTTCCTCTGAATGATTTGCAGAAGGAACTTAAAAACCTGGTGGATGATAAGGCGACTGCTTTAAAGAGCATTATGATTAATTAGTGTTTGTCCATAATGTCCGCTAACCCCGGTACAGTCATTCTTCCT
>CAYPTK010000052.1:0-7823 GCA_964413555.1 uncultured Bacteroidales bacterium
CATTTAAATGTAGAACGTGATGTTCCCTTTGACGCTATTTATAAAGTATACCATACGTGTTCAAGAAACCATCCTGATTTTTATGCTACAGATATGATTTCTGATATTTTGAGTAATGGAAATTCTTCGAGACTTTATCAGTCATTGGTTAAACAAAAGAAACTATTTTACCAATTAGATGCTTATATTTCCGGGGAACTTGAAGAGGGTTTATTCGTGTTTTCAGGAAAATTGAATAAAAATGTTACTATGAAAGATGCCGATGAAGCTATTTCAGAAGAAATAGAAAAGATGAAAACATCATTACCGGAAGGCAAAGAAATCGAAAAAGTAAAGAATAAATTTGAAGCAAATCATATATATAATAATACAGAAACACTAAACAGAGCCATTCATCTTTCTTTTTATGATCTCCTGGGAGATGCCGGATTTGTTAACCATGAAGTCGAAAATTACCGTTTAGTGACCCCGGAACAAGTTCAAAAAACAGCAAACAATTTATTTAAAAAACAAAATTGCAGCACTTTGTATTATCATTCAAAAACCAAATAATATGCCCGATAGAATTACAACCCCTTATTTTCAGGTTCCGGGAATAATTGAATTTCCTGTCCCGCGGACGCGTGTATTATCAAATGGAATACCATTGTATATTTTAAAAACAGGACAAAATTTAGTAAAAATTGACATTGTATTTGAAGCCGGTTCATACTATCAGTCCAAACCACTTATTGCCGCGATAACCAATTCAATGCTTAAAGAAGGCACGACATCACACAGTTCAAAAAATATTTCAGAAATTTTTGATCATTATGGAGCCAATATGCACGAGGAATCGGATAAAGACCGGGCAGTAGCCGGGTTGACCACTCTCAAGAAATTTTGCCCCGACCTTTTTCCTCTTTTGAGTGAAATGATTCACGATCCAGTATTCCCCGAAAAAGAATTAAATATCCTCGTTAACCAGGAAAAACAACATTTTTTAATCCAGGAACAAGAAGTAAAGTACATGGCCCGGAAAAAATTTTTTAATGTTTTGTATGGAGATACACATCCATATGGAGAAACGGTTGAATATAGTGATTTTGAAAACATCAACAGAAAAGACCTGGTAGATTTTTTCAATGCATTTTATATCCCTTCAAATTGTTATATCATTGTAACTGGCGATGTGCCGGACGATATTTTAGAACTGGTTCAGTACCACTTTGGACGATTTCAAAAACAAGCAATACATGAAAATATTACTACCCGGGAAACACGTTCAAAAGGATCAAGACATTATGTAAAAAAAGAAGATGCCGTGCAATGTGGAATACGAATTGGCAAAAAATTATTTACCCGGAATCATCCTGATTACATTGAAATGCAGGTTTTAACAGCTGTTTTGGGCGGATACTTTGGCAGCCGTTTAATGAAAAATGTCCGTGAAGATAAAGGCTATACATATGGTATTGGCAGCATAATAAATTCTCTGGAAAAGTCGGGATATTTTGCAATCGTATCTGAAACAGGGTCGCGTGTAACGAGAAAAGCGATTGATGAAATATATAAAGAAATAAATATATTGCTTAAAGAGCCTGTGCCTGAAGAGGAACTACTGATTGTTAAAAATTACCTGATCGGTTCAGTGATGCGTATGACAGAAGGAATACATGGAATTTCAGATAGTCTGAACCTGATGATTAAATTTGGATTACCATACCATTATTTTCAGGATGTAGTTGACAGGATCAAATCAGTCTCATCAGGTAAATTGCTGGAATTAGCAAATAAATATTTTCAATTGGATTCATTTTATGAAATAATAGCAGGCAATTACGAGTAAAGACAAGCATTTAAAAAATAAATGATATCCTGAATGAACGCCTTTCAAGGTTTGGATCAATGGATAGTATACTCCATAATGCCATTAAATTGACAGACCTACCTCCTCCTAAAGAAAATTTTAAACCTCCACCAAGCCAATAAAAAGACTGGAAAATTCGCTGGTTAGCATCCAATCGTTTTTTTGCATTAATAAGTTCATATTCTGTATGGGCAAAAATATCTATTGGTAAATGTCTGTAAATCTCTTTTAAAAAAATATAGCGTGTAAATACAAACCCTCCATAACTATGAGCATCAACAGCTGGAGCATGATAATAGATGTATTTAGCACCAAGCCCTGCAGAAAAATCCTTTGTAAACCTGTATCCACCAAATGGAGCTAATTGGATTTGTATTTGTTGCCCGAACGTTATTGTAGACAACTGATCAAAATAAAAACCCCAGTAAAGCTTTTTATATTCCTGCTTCTCTTTATTGTTTTGATCCTTTTTGTCCTGCCCGTGTATGCAGGATATGAATAATGGCAAAAATAATATTGTAGAAATAATAAATTTTTTCTTCATCTCTAAAAAATAAAAAAGTCGCGCGTGTCTTATATCACGCTTAGTTCAAGTATGCTTGATGAATACCCGTGTTGATGTAAATACATTATGCAATAAATATACCTAAAATTTAACATACTTGTAAACAAAAAAAAATTAAATTGCATTCATATTATAATAAATCAAAAACAAGCCTTTTATGTCATTTTTAGAGGTTGCCTTAAGTCAAAAAGATGATTCTAAACAATAAACAAATGCTAAAAATAATATATTTTCTTACCATAATTGCTTTGATCTTTATAAAGATAGAAAATGTTGAATGTCAAGAGAAACCAACCCAATCAAATCAAATTCAAAAAATCGGGAATAAATTGCAGGATATTAAGATACAACAATCTAAGATCCAGGAACGAATGGAGTTTTTCTTGAAAAAACATACACGATCAATAGATAGCTTGTACGAACAACAAAGAGCCATCCAACAAATAAATGTATCCATGCAGGATTCAGTCCTTTGTTTGAATCGTCAATTGCAATCACTAGAAATGACACAAGTTGAGCAATTTGATGCAGCCCAAGCATCCATGAAAAAATGTTATATTACATTATTAATCATTACAGGTATATTGTTATTAACATTAATTGTAATATGTGCCGTGCTCTTTACATATATCCGAAAGAGGATTGATAAAATGGAACAAAAGATGATTTATTACAATGAACTGGAATTGTCTGAATATGAGAAGACAAGAGGACTTTTGGATAAGATTTTGAAAGACTGGAAACGTAATTTTAAAGAGGGCTTATCCAAAACACGAAAAAAGATCAAAAAAGAAATACAGAAAAAATAATATGTTGTTAAGGGGAATATTAGAAGCCCCCTTTAAAATACTATTCAAAACGTATTGTTTTCATGGGGCTAATCCTGGAAATAATAAGTGACGGGAGTAACAACATGACCAGTACAATTATCAGCATTCCAATGTTTAATCCAATAATATGGATAATATTTAAATTTATTGGTACTACAGTCAGATAATAAGTAGCCGGGTTCAACGTGATGATTTGAAAGTGTTTTTGTATCAATCCAATTGCTATTCCGATTATATTTCCCCAAAATAATCCTTTCAAAATAACAAATCCGGCCTGGTAGAGGAAAATATTTCTGATTTTATAATTTTCACTTCCCATTGCTTTTAACAACCCGATCATATTGGTTCGTTCAAGAATGATGATAAGTAGTCCGGAAATCATATTTATCCCGGCAACGACTAACATTAATATAAGAATGATTCTCACGTTCAAATCCAATAAATTTAACCAGTCAAATATCTGTGGATATTTATGGTCAATTGGTATCACCCTGAGTTGAGCACCACGTTTATCAAACGAAAAACCGACTTCATCATTTACTTTTTTGTACGTGTTTTGGAGTCTTTCGAAATCGCTGATTAAAATCTCGTAACCGCTTATTTTATTATCTGTCCAGTTATTTAATTTTTGAATATGTTTAATATCACAAAGAACAAACAATTTATCCAATTCTTTGAGGCTTGTATTATAAATACCAGAAATTGTAAAACGGCGCAGGCGCGGAGGATCCTGTACGAAAAACATGGCTATGTCCTGGCCTGTTTCTAATTTTAAAAGATCTGCAATGGCTTGGGATATAATGATATTATTCGTGGTAGAATCATCTGATATTTGAAATGTGCTCCCTTTTACCATGTTTTGTTCAAAAAAATCCCAGTTGAATCGCGGGTCCACCCCTTTTAACACGACTCCCTGTATATTGTCCTTTGTCTTTATAATCCCGGGTTTTGTTGCAAATGTCTGAACATGTTTAACTCCTTCAATGGTATTGATTTTTTGCAATACAGTATCGTTTTTAACTACAGGATTGGTTTCAAAGGAATTATTCGAATCATAATTTACAATTTGAATATGTGAACCAAAACCAATAACTTTATTTCTTATTTGTTCCTTGAATCCCGTCACAACGGCAATCGAAATAATAATCACGGCTAAACCAAGTGCAATGCCTGCTATGGCAATGCTGATAATTGGCTTTGAAATGGTATTTTTGTTTTCTTTTGAAGAATTTAACCGTCTTGCTATAAATAATTCAAACTTCAAAATCTTAGTTAATTTAATGTGTTTACCACAAAAATAATAATTTTGTGCATTGAAACCTGTTTTATATTATTAAATGAAGGTTTATTATTTAAACGATTTTTATCTTATTTAGTTATGTATCGAAAAAAAACATTTTTTATACTGTTATATTGTTTAATTGTATTTTCTGATTGTACATGTCAGCAACATAACAATATTAATGAAAATAAAATTTTTGTTGGTGCAGAAAGAACCCAACTTTATTTTCCTTTACTTGAAAATAAACGAATAGGGTTGGTTGCCAATCATACATCAATGATTGGGCAAACACATATTAAAGACAGCCTGGTTGCTGCAGGCATTAATCTTGTCAGAATATTTAGCCCGGAGCACGGGTTCAGGGGAGTGAAAGACGCCGGCGAAAAATGGGACGGGTATGTTGATGAATCAACAGGAATACCGATCGTTTCACTGTATGGAAAAGACAGGAAGCCCCGGGAAAATGATATTGCAGGCCTCGATATCATTATATTTGATATACAAGATGTAGGTGTAAGATTCTACACGTATATCTCCACCATGCATTATGTCATGTCGGCTTGTGCTGAATGGAATATTCATTTTTTGGTTCTTGACAGGCCGAATCCCAATGGATTTTATGTTGACGGGCCGGTTTTAGATAAACAATACAGCTCGTTTGTTGGCATGCATCCGGTACCAATAGTACATGGCATGACCATTGCCGAGTATGCCCACATGATTAATGAAGAAGGTTGGCTCGAAGGACAAAAAAAATGTCAATTACAGTGGGTTCTTTGTAAAAACTATGCCCATCACGATTATTATGAACTTCCGCGTGATCCTTCACCTAATTTACAAACCACGCGGGCAGTATATTTATACCCGTCACTTGGATTATTCGAGGGAACAAAAATAAGTGTTGGAAGAGGAACACCCCGGCCTTTTGAAGTATTCGGGCATCCTGATATTCAATTCGGAGATTTTTATTTTACGCCTGAAAGCATTCCGGGAAGATCTCTTCATCCCAAACACGAGGGACAGGAATGCAGGGGAATTGATCTGAGAGACATCCCGCTGGACTCACTTAAAAATATGAAATGTATTCAATTGAAGTGGTTAATTAAAGCATATCAACATTTTCCAAAACAAGAAGATTATTTTAACTCGTTTTTTGAAAAGTTGACAGGCACAGGAATTCTAAGAAAGCAAATCAAACAAAACGTATCGGAAAAAACAATTCGGGAAAGCTGGAGAAAAGACTTATCCCATTTTATGAAAACCAGGAAAAAATACCTGTTATATCCCGATTATGAATAATACAAATAGTATTGTACATAAGTTGTGAATGAGCAATTTTTAGACAAGCACTAAATAACAAAAAAATGCCACTGAATCTCGTGGCATTTTTTTGTATGTTATTTTTTCTATTGTTCTTCTTTTATGACTTGTCCTTTGATTGTAAGACGCACCGGAGATTTATTGACTGCATTGGAGTATACAGTAATTGATTTTGTGAAATTACCTACAATGCGCGTGTTATATCGAACATTAATCGTGTCATTTTCTCCCGGGTTGATTGGTTTGTTTCTTGGCCATTTAGGCGTGGTGCAACCGCAGGATGAACGCACGTTGTTTAATATCAACGGCTCATTTCCAGTGTTTTCAAACACGAAAATACATTTTCCATCTCCATTGTGAGGGATTGTTCCGTAGTTATGAACTGTCTTTTCAAATTCAATTTTTGGGCCGTCTTCATTCCCTTCCGAAGGATCATTAAAACCCAACGTGAATGCCAGGGCCACAAAAATACCAACTGATAATATTGATTTTTTCATGATTAATATAAAATTATATGATTAACATTAATTTTTATCTACTAAACAAAAGTAATAATAAATAACAAAAAAAGACTTCAATTTATTATTAAAATTTGATTGTTATTTAAAATCACTCTCAATTTATTTTAAGAATAATTATTTATTTTTACGCCGTTATTTATAAAATCAATTCGAACTATGACTAATTCTGCAAAGTATGACCCATCGAAGATTGAGGACAAGTGGTATCAATATTGGATTGAAAAAAAAATTTTTCGCTCCGTGCCTGACGAACGGACACCTTATACAATTGTAATCCCCCCCCCGAATGTAACCGGGGTACTACACATGGGCCATGTTTTAAATAATACAATTCAGGATATCCTGATCCGGCGTGAACGGATGAGAGGTAAAAATGCTTGCTGGGTGCCAGGCACTGACCATGCATCCATTGCAACCGAGGCCAAAGTAGTGAATTCATTACGACAAAAAGGCATTAAAAAATCAGACCTTACCCGCGACGAATTTTTAAAATATGCATGGGAATGGAAAGAACACAACGGGGGCATTATTTTAGAACAGCTTAAAAAGCTCGGGGCCTCTTGTGACTGGGAGCGCACTAAATTCACCATGGATGAAGATATGTATAAAAGCGTGATAGAAGTATTTATTGACTTGTACAATAAAGGGAAAATATATCGAGGGTTACGCATGGTCCACTGGGACCCCCAGGCACAAACAGCAGTGTCCGACGAAGAAGTAAACTATAAAGAGGTAAATTCTAAATTGTATCATGTACGGTATAAAATTAAAGAAAATGATGAATGGGTAACCATTGCAACCACCCGGCCTGAAACTATCCTGGGAGATACAGCCGTATGTATAAACCCCAATGATGAACGATACCGGCATCTTAAGGGAAAACATGCAATAGTACCCCTTGTAAACAGGGAAGTCCCGATTATTGAGGATGAATACGTTGACCCGGAGTTTGGTACAGGTGTTTTAAAAATCACGCCTGCACATGATGAAAATGATTATCAGATTGGACAAAAACATGACCTGGAAATTGTAGATATCCTTAATGATGACGGTACCCTGGCCGTTAACGCTGGAATATTTATTGGAGTCGACAGGTTTAAAGCACGTGAACTGGTGACTGAGAAATTAAAGGAAGAAGGACATGTTGTTGAAATCGAAGATTATATTAATAAAGTAGGTTTTTCAGAACGAACAGATGCTGTTATTGAACCGCGATTGTCCATGCAATGGTTCGTGAAAATGAAAGAATTAGCAGAACCGGCATTAAAAAATGTAATGAATGAAAATATCCGTTTCTTTCCCAAAAATATTCAAAACACCTACAAACATTGGATGGAAAATCTAAGAGACTGGAATATTTCAAGACAATTATGGTGGGGACATCGAATTCCGGCTTATTACATCAAAAATACAACATCGAAAATGATCTAAATAAAAAACAACAACTACAACACTA
>CAYPTK010000052.1:7833-15300 GCA_964413555.1 uncultured Bacteroidales bacterium
AATTATCAGTTTCTTTCCCAAAATTATTCAAAACACCTACAAACTTTGGATTGAAAATATTAAAGACTGGTGTATATCACGTCAATTATGGTGGGGGCAAAGAATCCCGGTTTATTATGCTCCCGATAATTCATATGTCATTGCACGGTCGTTTGATGAAGCGCTCGAGTTATTTTATCAAAAAGGAGATGATTATCATCACCTTACACGAGATGACATCAGGCAGGATGAAGATGTGGTAGATACATGGTTTTCATCATGGTTATGGCCTATTACAGTTTTTAATGGCATCCTTGATCCGGGAAACGAAGAATACAATTATTATTATCCAACACAAGACCTCGTGACTGCCCCTGAAATATTATTTTTCTGGGTAGCCAGGATGATCATGGCCGGATATGAATATAAAAATGAAAAACCATTTAACAATGTATATTTTACCGGAATTGTAAGAGATGAAAAACGCAGGAAAATGTCCAAGTCGCTTGGCAATTCACCGGACCCTTTAGACCTCATTAAAAAGTACAGTGCAGACGGTATTCGCTTTGGTATTCTACTGTGTTCTCCTGCTGGTGGCGATTTATTATTTAATGAAAACCTTACAGAACAGGGAAGAAACTTTTGTAATAAGATATGGAACGCGTTTCGCCTGGTGAATAGCTGGAACGTGGACGAAACAATCAAACAACCCGAGCGCGCGCGTTCAGGAATTAAATGGCTTAAAGAGCAACAGAATGCCATGTTGAAAGGTATTGAAGAAGATTATAATAAATACCGGCTCTCGGAAGCATTGATGAAAATATACCGGTTTTTCTTTGAAGATTTCTCTTCATGGTACCTTGAACTTTTAAAACCTGTAGAAAACAACAAAATAGACAAGTCAAGTTACGATCAGACCATTGAATTGTTCGAACAAACATTACAAATACTTCACCCGTTCATGCCATTCATCACTGAAGAACTGTGGCAAATGATTAAGGAGAGAGAAGAAAATGAAAGTATCATGCTATCTGAAATGCCTGTTTCAGTCCCTGTAAATAACGAGATATTAGAACAATTCGACATCGTGAAGTCTGTCGTTACCTCTGTGAGAAATGTGCGAACAGAACATGATTTGCCACGCAAAGAACATCTTACACTTTATGTAAACACGACTCCTGAAAAATATCATGATGAATTTGATGCTGTAACCTGCAAACTGGCAAACTTGTGTGAAATTAAATTAACCGATGATAAAATTGCAGGTGCTGCATCATTCATTATTAATGCAACTGAATATTATATACCCTTGGAAAAAAACATTAATGTTGAAGAAGAAATTAAAAAAGTTGAGGAACAATTGAATCATAAGATTGGTTTTTTAAATTCTGTTATGAAAAAACTTGAAAATGAAAAATTTGTTAATAATGCACCTGAAAACGTGATACAAAAAGAATATAAAAAACGCGATGATGCAAACAGGGAAATCAGCGTTTTAAAAGAACGGATTACCTCTTTGCAGGAAATGCAGAATTAATATAAAAAATGAAAACAGCCGGACTCTTATTAGCAGGAATTCTTTTTGTATTGCTCGTTTTTATCATCATATTAACTTATTATAAAGGCGATTATGCTCGGGAAGAAATTGTTTTTAAACGTCCGGGAAACCATGTTTCCTCGATTGACACGATTCATATAATGTCGTGGAATATTGGGTATGCCGGGTTAGATGAAACAATGGATTTTTTTTATGATGGGGGAGAACAGGTCAGGACTTCCAGGAAACAGGTCCATGAAAATCTAAACAATATTATTTCGTTTCTCGGAGATCAAAAAAAAGATATATACCTGTTGCAGGAAATTGATAAAAATTCAAAAAGATCACGTTACACGAATCAGTTAGATATGTTAAGCAAAAAATTTTTGGAATACCATAGTGCTTTTGCCATGAATTATAAAACATGGCATGTCCCGTTTCCCCCGGGGAAACCATTAGGGCGAGTCAATTCGGGTTTGTTGACATTAAGCCGCGATATACCGTCGACGGTAGTACGACATAAGCTTCCCGGGAAATATAAATGGCCTAAACGTTTATTTATGCCGACACGATGCATGTTGGCCAGTCATTATACACTTACAAACAAAAAAGAATTAATTATCATCAATACACATCTTTCTGCTTTTGATCAGGGAGCACTTAAAAAGCAAGAAATGGAGTACATTAAGAATTATGCATATGAAATGTATAACAAAGGCCATTATATTATAATAGGTGGAGATTGGAACCAGTCTCCACCGGGTATTCAACCAAATTTTAAAAACTACCTGAAGGAAACAAACCTGCAACATGTTCCTGAAAATTATTTTCCTGATGAATGGAAATGGGCTTATGATTCCGGGATACCAACAAACAGAAGCCTGAAAACTCCCTTTGATAAAAACTACAACAAAACATCTGTTTTGGATTTCTTCCTGACCTCACCAAATGTAGAAATAATGCATGTAAAAACAATTGATTTAGAATTTAAATATTCAGATCATCATCCGGTTGTAGCGTCATTTGTTCTTTCTGAATATTAATTGTAAAACACAAAATAAAAAAAAACAAGATCAAAGATGATATTTATCAATTGTTATTGAAATTTCAGTGTTAATAAATACAATTTTAGTATATTAGCATAATTTTTAATATGTTTTGCAGATTGATCGCGAAATGTATACATAACAAGGGGTGTAAAAAACTATGAATATGAATAAAGACATGCTGTCTTTATTATAATAAGAATGAATAGATATTTTTTGGCTTGGATGATTGCAAAAAAAATAGTTAATACGAACTAAAAGATGAGTGAAAAAATCTTAAAGGCACTAATGCAATTATTTGCAATAATTGCAGAACCTGAAAGTAACCTGAAGGATAAGAAATCAATTGTACATTCATTTCTTTCAAAACAGATCAATGAAGATCTGGTGAATGAATATCTTAAAATATTTGAAAACTACTATACAAAACACCAGGCTAAACAAAGAGAAAAAGGAAAAAGAGTTATTCCGCTCAGTTCTGTCAGAGTCTTGAAAATATGCACGGAAATTAATGAAGAATTAACACAGCAACAAAAAATAGTCGTTTTAGTTCAATTGCTTGAATATGTTAAATCGGATGATGAAGAAGAAAACATAACAGCACAGGAAGAAGAATTTATAGCAACAGTAGCGGATACTTTTTTTATATCAAAAGAACATTTTGAGCAGATTAAGCAATTTGTTTTATACCCGTTTGAACGCATACCTGATTCAGAGAACATTTTAATCATTAATTCAGAGAGGGATTTTCAGACCCAAAAGGCCAAACATATATATTCTGAAAATTTAGCCGGACAAATCCGTGTTATCAACATTGACCAGGCCAATATTTATCTTATCAGGTACATTGGCGGGAATGAGATGTATCTCAACAGCCAGTTGCTGGAACATGATAAAGTCTTTGTCTTTAAAACCGGAACATCTATTCGAAACAGCCGTGTCAGGCCTATTTATTACAGCGATGTTGTTGGTAGTTTTATAGAAGATAAAATCACTTCAAAAATTGTATACCATGTAGATAATATTCTTTACCGATTTAAAGACGGGGGCGTTGGTTTTTATGATATCAATTTTTCTGAAGAATCTGGTAGACTGGTCGGGATCATGGGAGCAAGCGGTTCCGGTAAAACGACATTGCTTAACGTTTTAAATGGAACTTATAAACCTTCTGAAGGTAAAATATTGATAAACGGCTATGATCTGAATAACCAGGAAGATGATAACCTGGAAGGATTAATTGGCTATGTTCCACAAGATGACCTCCTGATCGAGGAATTGACAGTTTTTCAGAACCTCTACTATAACGCGAAACTCTGTTTTGATGATTACACGGAAGAACAGATTGTTTCTACAGTAGAAAACACGCTTCGCAATTTAGGGCTATTTGAAATTAAAGACCTTCAGGTGGGCACTCCTTTGAATAAAAAAATCAGCGGCGGGCAACGGAAACGATTAAACATTGCATTGGAGCTGATCAGGGAACCATCCATACTTTTTCTTGACGAACCCACGTCAGGACTTTCTTCAAGAGATTCAGAAAACCTCATGGACCTTGTAAAAGAGCTTTCACTTAAAGGAAAACTTATTTTCGTTGTCATTCATCAACCTTCTTCTGATATCTTTAAAATGTTTGACAGGTTGCTGATCATGGACACGGGAGGGTATTTGATCTATAACGGGGACCCCATTGAATCTCTGATTTACTTTAAATCACAGGTACACCACGCGAACTGGAGTGAAAGCGAATGCCATTGCTGCGGAAATGTAAACCCCGAACAGGTATTCAACATTGTTGAAGCCAATGTAGTGGATGAATACGGGAACCTCACGCAACAACGAAAAATTGCACCAAAAGAATGGTACAGGTATTTTAACGAGCACAAGAAAAAGAATGAAAACAACCAGAAAAAAATTGAAGTCCCCGATTATATTCCAAAAATCAATTTTAAGATCCCCAATAAACTTAAACAATTTGCACTATACGCGAAAAGAGATATTTTATCCAAACTCACGAACACCCAATATTTATTCATTAATTTTTTAGAGCCTCCTATACTGGCGTTTTTACTTTCATTTATTGTTAAATATTATAAAGTCACCAGCGAAAATGGATATACATTGTTGAGCAATAACAATATTCCGGTATTTATTTTCATGTCGGTCATTGTAGCAATATTTATAGGACTTACCGTGAGTGCTGAAGAGATTATAAGAGACCGGAAAATATTGCAACGCGAGGCTTTTTTAAATTTAAGCTGGGGGAGTTATTTGTTCTCAAAAGCAGGTGTTCAAATAATTATATCTGCTATCCAGGCATTTACATTTGTGCTTGTTGGAAACAGCATTGTTGAAATCAGGGGGATGTTTTTTGAATATTGGCTCATCCTCTTTAGTGCATGGGTTTCTTCTAATATCATGGGACTATTAATATCCGATACATTTAAAACCGTTGTAACAATTTACATATTAATTCCTTTCTTAGTAATCCCGCAATTGATTCTGAGCGGGGTCATCGTGAAATATGACGAATTGAATCCAATGATCTCTTCACCCAATAAAATTCCTTTTTATGGAGAAATAATAACTGCACGTTGGGCCTATGAAGCTTTGGCAGTTCATCAATTCAAAGAAAATGAATATGAAAAAATGTTTTATCCATTCGAAAAAGCCATGTCCGAAGCTGAATTTAAAAAACAATACTGGATCCCGGTATTGAAAAATAAAATTGGACTCTATGAAAGAAAACATGATCTACCCGAATATAAATCAGAGATTAGCGAGGGTTTAAAGTTAGTAAAAACTGAAATACGGGAAGAGATGGATGAAAATCCCAAATTCAAATTCAACTATTTAGATCACCTGTCTTTTGAAAAAATGACAGAAGAAGTAGTAGATGAAATATATACATATCTTGATTTGCTTAACACGTATTACATTGCATTATACAATAAGGCAAACCGAAAAAAAGATGATGTTATTTCCGAGTTTCACGAAAAGGAAAACGGTCGGGAAAAATTCTTGAAATTAAAAAGGGATTACCATAACAAACAACTTGCTGATTTTGTCACGAATAGCAATGAAATGCAGCGCATCATTGAATATAATAACCGCTTGTATCAAAAAATTGATCCCGTGTTTTTAGACCCGCGGCATAATTTTATTAAATCACATTTTTACGCGCCACGTAAAAAACTTTTCGGTTCTTATTATGATACGTTTTGGGTAAATCTCGTGGTAATATGGTTGTTATCAGGAGTGTTGTTTATAATGCTCTATTACAGGGTTATCCGTAAAATGATGGGATTATCTGACACGATACAGATTATAAAGAAAAAATATTTTACCAGGCAAAACAAACTTGATAAAAGTTGAGCATTGTTCGTGTTTTGTTCACGGGGGCTCCGCTCATTATCCTTTTTATTTAGGAGGGGTTCGTTAATATTGTTTCCGTGAACGGTTTTTAATTTCATCTATCAGCACGGATCTGATACGATCTCCGGCAGATACATGAATATAATCTCCTCCGCCGTATTTTGCCATCTCTTTCATTAAATCAATGGCCGTCTCATCCACACCGAACCCGATAATGGAAATTACAACGCCATTTTGATTGTATCCTTGTACCATTTCTTTTAATTCACCACTTTTATATGTTCTGCCGGTAAATTTCCCGTCGGTTGCCACGATAATCTGGTTGTTTCCTTTTTGAATGTATTTTTTTCTCGAGATTTCATAGGCAGTGGTTAACCCTTTCACTCCATTTGTAATGCCACCCGGTTCGAGTTTTTCAATGTTTCGTTTTATCCGGTTTTTTTGATCTCCTGTGACTGACTCCAGGATTATATCTGCTTCTCCTGCATAGGTGATAACCGACACGTTATCAATTGAACGGAGTACATCAACCAGGCTCTTGATTCCGCTTTTTAATGAATCAAGCTTTTGGTCCTGGCGCATGGAGAGCGATACATCCAGGAGCAATACAATATTATTGGCAGCATACTCGTCAACAGGTAATATGATCTTATCGGTTTCTCCTGTAGGTGAATATGGCGATTCAGGCGGAGTGGGATTGCTCTCTGCTACCGGTTCTGAATCACTATATGTATTCTCATAATCTTCAAGTGGCGTTAGTTTAAAAAATAAAACAGGTACTGATTTTTTCAGGAAAAACGATTTAGTATAATCTTCATACCCTTTTTCATTAATATTAATTTGATATTGGCCGATTTTTAGTTCCCGGATTAATTTCCCTTTTTCTCCCACCTTGTCTTCAAATTCATTGGAAAAATTATGAGTAAAGTCAATGGTCGCGTTTGGTACCGGCAGACTCGTGTTTTTATTTATCACGTAGATTTCACGTACATTCAGATTTTGCTGATTAGGAAAGCATTCTTCAACAGAAACCACGTTCCCGGTAACATTCAGTATTAAAGGATCAGGGCCTGCATTTGTTAATACCTTTATTTGTTCTTTGAATTCACCTCTGCGGCCATAATAAGGATCAACTTTTATACTTGCTGTATCATCAGGTTCAATAAATTGACGTCTATATTTTACTCGCAGGTCATCAGAATGCTCAACAATTAAGATCGCTAAAGGTTCATTGCCTGTATTACGGAACCTGAACATTGCAGGAGGATAATCCAGGTTGGCAATCTTGCCAAAATCATGCTGTTGTTTAAAAAACTGAATTTCGGGTTGAGCATAATTTATAATGGGGATACAATATAAAATAAAAAAGAAAATGTTAAATGCCTGTTTGGCCTGTTTTTTTTTCATTTATAATTTTTTATGTTAGAATTTTAGAAAGTACACTCAGCCATGATTTATCGTGTTTTGATTTTTTTATCGAGGTATGTACTTTCGTCTTCACCCGATAATTATCAACTTATAAACACCTTATGT
>CAYPTK010000053.1:0-14882 GCA_964413555.1 uncultured Bacteroidales bacterium
CGTATACTTGTCCTTCTTCATTTACTTTTAACCCTTGTACCCAAAAAATAGAGGATTCCGGTGTTTTAAATATTTTTTCAAATTTTTCTCCAGCTATAAGAGGTTCAGGCTTTTCGCCTTCAGCCAGCCCTTTCCGGTTTAGCCGGTTCCATAAATCAATTTCCTGTTCTCGTTGTTCAACATCTACTTTTCGTGCAGTGTACACTTTGCTTAATGTCTGTGATTCAATTGTTTTTGTCAGGTAATCATTTGTTCTGACGTTTGGAAATAATGGAATAATCACTTGCAGGATTACAAAAAGGAAAGCAGTAGACAAAGCCGATGCCCATGTCCCGATACGATTGGCCCGTCTCCATTTCATACCAAGCCAGAAACCTGCTGCAATGACGATATAAAATTCCCATATTAATTTTATGAGTTGGAATACATTGTCAAATTGTCTTGCAATTAACACACTGCCAACTACGATTACCACGCCCAGCCCTGCTCCAATTCGTACATACGTTTTTTCTGAAAAGTTTTGGAAAAGAGGTTTTATTAAATTATGTGTCAATAAGCTTGAAGCTGTTATCATTAAGGCCTCGGCAGTAGACATCAGAGCTCCCAGGAGGGCGGCAATCATAAGCCCTACCAGGCCTATTCCCAATGAACCCAATAATTCTCGCGTCGCGGTTCCCCATAAATAATCGGGGTTGCTTAAGTGGTCTTTATACAAAATCACAAGCAATAGTGCCGTTATTCCCCAAAACAGTGTAGCAGCCCTTTTCATATAAATACCAGTGGTAAACCCTGATCTTGCTGTATATTCATCTTTTGCAGAACCCGTTGCAAGCAATTGATTTGCCTGTACACACGTGGTTATCAGCAATGTAATCATAATAGCCAACAGGTAATACCAGGTGAAATCAGTCATGGCTGGTGAACCCCATATGTCAAAGGTCGCTTCGGAAAGATTTGACTTGGCTGTTGCAATGACCCCGGAAATGCCTTCTACATTAAATACATCTTGTATTTCTACATACGCGGCCGGCAATAATAGAAATGATAAAATTAAAATTAAAATTCCCTGCAATATGTCACTTAAAAAGGCGGCCTCCAATCCGCCAAAGCCAGCATAAATGATAACGATAAATGCCACGAACCAAATAATAAATGCTTCACTCAGGTACGAGAATTGACGGCGAGGTTCTTGTACTCTTAGCTGCTCTAATTGTTGTTTCTCCGCGGGAGTTAAGAGGCGGTAATCTTTTTCTTCCAGTTGTTCGAGTTTAAGGGCCTGTTTATATTCTTGCTTTTCCTGCACCGTGAGTTCCGTAACAGGTTTTTCAGTAATGGCAGAGATGGTACGTGACATGGCCGTGAATCCTAAACCAATAACGATCATAAAGAAAAACGCGCTTACAATGGCATAAAAAGCTGCAAGGCCCTTTGATTTGTAACGTTCTTCAAAAAAATCGCCAAGGGTTATCGTACGAAGACGCCGGTACCATATAGAGGTTATCCAAAAAATCGGGAGGTGAAAAATACCAATGAGCTGTTGCATGATCCCTGCTAACCCGTTTCTGGAAACAACAACAGACATTCCCACGGCATTTTCTGCTGAAGTGCCTTGTCCGAATGCAGCAAAAGTCTGAATAAATTTTCCAAATCGCCTGCCTCCAAGAAAATAATCCTCCTGGTTTTTAATGCGTCTTGAAGAATAGTATCCTATTCCAATAATCACTATAAAGTATAAAATGATTGTAATGATATCCACAATTTGTAATCCCAACATGATTTTTTTTTTTAGATTTTACATTTTTTTATCCGGTAAGATAAGTTTTTGAGGAACCAGTATTCTAACACCCACCTCTATTCCAGGGTTTTGTATTCGTTTGACGAGACGTTCAACAGCCAATTGTGCAATTGCAGGATAATTAACATCTATGGTAGCAGGCCTGGGTGAAATCCTGTTCAGGTATATATCCACGTTGTCAGATGAAACAATGGATATCTCTTTCCCTATTTCTATATCCCGGTTATGAAGCTCATAATAAACATCCATTGCCAATTCATCGTTAGCTACAAATAAACCGGTAGGCCGTTTTGTTTTGGGAATGGACAGCAATTCTTCTATCATATGTTGCACGATGTGGCGCCCCAGTTCAGGTTTCCAAAAGTTGCTTTCATTTTGGTATGACGATGACAATATTTTAGCATTGAGTCCTTTTTGTTCGGCAACCCATTGGAACTCCCTGCCTACTTCCTGAAAACCATAATGCTCTTTTATGGGATTAAAAAAAGCAATGTTTTGATGTCCGGAATTGATCAGGTAATCGATACAGACGCGTGCTCTCGCTCTATAATCAGGTAACACCCAATCTATGCCTACTTCTATATAATTCGAACCCAGTATTCCTATGCATGGAATGTCTGATATTTCCTGCTTTAAATCACGCGGTATATCTCCCATCAATATCAACCCGTCAAAACGATTCCCGGATATAAGGTTGCCAATATTTTCATTGTCCTTATGAGTAACAGACAGCAGGAGATCATAAGCCTTTAAAGCCTGCTCAATGTAGGACAAGATTTTAAGGTTTTGTGGCAATTCCAGGAATTCCATTGGCAAACCAGCTAACATTAAGCTAATAATCCCTGTCTTAAAATGATTCCCGGAATGATTTTTATATCCTGGTTTACGGGTATGAGGAGTATATCCTGATTCTTTAGCTATTTTTAGAATTTTTTTCGCTGTTTCCGGATGCACATCACCTTTACCGGAAAAAACCCTGTGGACTGTAGTTATAGATACGTTAGCTTTTTGAGCAATATGATGCAATGTCATAATGTAAATTTTTCCGTAAATATATTTCAATTTTCCGTAAATTCAAAATATTTTTTATTTTTTTTACAAAATCCTTTTAAAATCATTGAAAACTAATTATCGAATATGAGGTCAGACCCCTTTCTGAATAAACAGATATTATTTCGCACGCGAAGTGCAAGGAAATATAAATCAAATACAAGGAGGTGACAATCTCTTTCAGATAGCATCTATATATTTGAAATCTATTTAATTATTTGTTGATACATCATTTTTGTTGATGATTCTTCAAATTAAAAACCCAATTTATTAACCTTTTTAAATTTTATTATTATGAAAAGAATTACTTTTTTATTTATTGGATTATTCCTTTCATTGGTAGCTTTCTCTCAATGGTATGAATATTCAGGCACGCATTTCATTGACCGTTTTGAAGGCACACAGGTAGATAAAACCGATGTATTTGACTGGCAACCCGGATCTGGAGGTCAAACATTTAGTCAAAGTAGTGGTGTCATGCAAGTTACTGTTGCATTTAACCGATGGGATAAATTTTTACTTAGTTTTGACAGTACATCTATTAATGCATCAGCAGTTCCTTTTCTGTATTTTGAAGCTAAAGCAGATGTGGATTCTGTATTACAAATTATGATCAGAGACACTCTTGGCAACCGAACAGATAATCAATTTATAGCTGAGTTTACCACTGAATGGCAAGGATTTAGCTTTGATCTTTCATCTTTATGGAATACTGTAGATAATTCAGCTATTGCCAGTGTTGCTTTTGAAAGAGCAGGATGGCCTGATACTATTCCTGCTTCTTTATATTTAAGATATTTTGAAATTGGTGACACGACTTATAAAACAATGACAAATGTAGAGCAAGTAAATGAGATTGGCCTCGAAGCCAAATGTTATCCTAACCCTGCTCAAAACGTGCTTAACATTGCAGGTGTCCAGGCAAATGAAGCCATTATCAGTGATTTAACAGGCAAGGTATTAGTGACAGCAGAAACCGATGAAATAGCTGCTGGCATTGATGTTTCCGGTTTGGCAGGTGGTTTGTATATCATCAGCATAAAAACCGATGAAGGAACCATTGAAGAAACATTTATTAAAGAATAATTCTTTTTTAAATGTCAATTTAACCCAAATTATATACATAAAATAAATAAAAAAAGCCGGTGGTATTTATTTCACCGGCTTTTTTATTTTTCGCTCTCCATGTTTAAATGCCTCTCTTAACATTCGAACCTTTATATTAAGCGGCTACTCTAATTTATTAAAAATATAAAAACACGTTATTCACAAAACTCTGCCCCGTCTTCGCCAGCCTGTTTTTTAACAATGCTCTTGCCTGTATGATGCTCAACCTTATCTATTAACTTTTTTTGAAAAATAATAGCAACGCGGTACATGA
This sequence comes from uncultured Bacteroidales bacterium, assembly GCA_964413555.1. GTDB lineage: Bacteria > Bacteroidota > Bacteroidia > Bacteroidales > JBBRXJ01 > CAYMKE01. The sequence continues at coordinate 4,227 of CAYPTK010000053.1, forward strand.
CAGGTACGATAACCAATGTTAAAAACGTGGAAAAGGTGAGCCCAAAAATAACACTCCATGCAATAGGCCCCCAGAATTTAACCATCGTGCCGCCGAAATACAATTGGGGCTCAAATGAACTTAACAGTCCCATGAAATCAATGTTTAACCCCACGGCCAATGGCGCCAGGCCTAATATAGTTGTAATGGCTGTCAGCAATACCGGCCGCAGCCTTGTTTTTCCGGCCCTTATCACGCATTCGGTTGCTTCACGGGGAGGAAGATATGCATCCTCATCAATCCCCAACTCGTCTCTTTTACGCTTTTTGAGTAATTCAATGTAATCTACAAGCACGATAGCATTGTTTACAACGATACCGGCCAGTGCTACAATGCCAATACCTGTCATGACCACTACAATATTCATATCAAATATGGCGATGCCTGCAAATACTCCAATGGTACTAAAAATTACACTCATGATAATAATACCGGGTTTAACCAGTGAGTTAAATTGGGTCACCAAAATAATCAGGATCAACACCATTGCAATGATCAGCGACCTGCTCAAAAATGCCTGTGATTCTTGTTGTTCTTGTTGTTCCCCTGTAAATTCATAAATGTATCCCCTGGGCATTTCATATTGTTCCAATATATTCTCTATCTGATTGTTAACATTATTTGCATTGTATCCTTCCACGATATTTGAATACAATGTAATCACCCGGTCAAGGTCTTTTCGCTTCACTGACCCATAGGTTGTACTGTATTCATAATCAATCAATGCAGTCAGAGGTATATGTTTTGGGTTTTTCCCTTCCGGAGAAACCACGGTCTGATTCAAGAGCGTGGGAATGCTGTACCTGTCCTGATCTTTGAGCATAATCCTGATAGGATATTCTTCTTCTCCTACTTTAAAATCTGATACTTCGCTGCCAAATAATGCAGTACGTATCGCGTTGGCAATTTGAATGGTAGAAATATTTAATTCGCGTGCTTTATCTCTCCGGATGTTAATAACCAACTCGGGTTTCCCCGTCTCCAAATCCATTTTAAGTCCTTCTAATCCCGGGATATTGCTTTTTTCAACACGTGTTTTTATATCTTCCGTTATTTGAATCAATTTTTGAAAATCTTCACCACTTATTTCGATATTCACCGGTTTTCCAGTAGGCGGCCCCATCCTGTTTTTCTCAACACTGATCTGAATACCTGGATATTGGCCTATCAGTGTATTGCTTAATTCTTTCATGACAGCGGACGTATTAATCCCCTGCCGGTCAATATAATCTACAAATGTTACCGTGATAAGGCCCATGTTGGGTGTTTCGCCAGCGGTAAAATCACTGGATGCACCTTCTCCCACGGTGGTTAATACTGATTCTACAATAGTATCATACGGTTCGATGAATTGATAAATATCGGATTCAATGATCTTCATCACGGAGTCGGTTGCCTCCAGGTTGCTACCAACAGGTAGTTCAGCCCTTACATTGATATAATCGGGTTCATTATTTGGAAAAAAGCTGACATCAGGATTCCGGATGTTAAGAAACATAACAGAAATAATCAATAAAAAGATTGTTCCAATAAAAAAAATAACAGGCCTTTTTTTGCATAAAGCATAATGTAAAAGACGTTCATATTTTTGTTCCAAATTGCCAAGAAATACATTCTGGAACCAATCCTGAGAATGATTCAGGAACAAGATGTTGATTGCCATAATCAACGCCAGGATTAATAATATGCCTGCAATTACATTTACCCCTAAAACATATAATAAAAGGGAAACTCCGGCAATAATTCCCGTGTATTTAAGATTTTTTCTTTTATTGATATTATTTTTTTCCTGCCTGGCTTTTTCAGGATTCACGAATATAATGGTAAACACGGGAACAATCACCAAAGCCACGAATAATGACGAGGTCAATACAATGATCAGGGTGATCGGGAGATTTTTCATAAATTCTCCGGTTACGCCTCCCCAAAATGCCAATGGCAGGAATGCAGACAACGTGGTAATAGTGGACGTGATGATCGGGAGAGCGATCTCACCTGTTCCCTGCCGTGCTGCTTCAAACGTGTCGTATCCCCGTTCTATGAACCGGTGGATATTTTCTACCACTACAATGGAATTATCTACTAAAAGCCCTAATGATAATATTAATGAAAATAACACGATCATATTCAGGTGCCCGTTCATCATTCCTATTACAACAAACGAGAGAAACATAGACATGGGGATTGCCGTGCCAACAAATAATGAATTTCTTGTGCCGAGAAAATAAAACAACACCAGGATCACGAAAATCACACCCAAAATGATGCTGTTCTCAAGGTTGGCAAGTTGAATTTTAATCAAATCCGACTGATCATTGGTGATGCTAATCTGTAAATTTCGAGGGATCTCATTACGTTCTCGGGCTTTATCTAAAACATCCTGTATTTTAGCGGTTGCCGATAACAGGTTTTTCCCGCTTTTCTTGATCACTTGTACGGATACCACGGGGTTTTTATTTAGCCGTGCATAACTGTCTGCTTCTTTATATCCCAATTCGACCCTTGCTACATCATTTAAATATACTACTTTCCCCTCTTCTTCTTTAATCACGAGGTTTCCTATTTCCTCTACTTTTTCAAATTCACCAATTACCCTGACCGACCGTTTGGTGTAGGTGAATTGAATTTCTCCGCCAGACATGGAAACATTTTCAGAGGATATGGCTTGTTCAATATCACGAAATGTCAAATCCCTGGCCTGTAATTTTCGTAAATCAATATAAATATTCACCTGCCGTTCGTTGATCCCTTTGATCTCTACTTTAGATACTTCATTGACGCGTTCAATTTCTTCTTCAAGGTATTCGGCATAATCTTTTAATTCACGGGTGCTGTAATCTCCTGATAAATTGATGTTTAATATTGGAAATTCGGAAAAATCAATGTCATTCACTACCGGGTCTGTCCGTAAATCGTCTGGCAATTCACCTTTAGCTTTATCCACGGCATCTTTCACCTCCTGTAATTTTTGATCTATATCGGCATCGGTTGTAAATTCAACCATGATCATCGAAAACCCCTGTGAAGAAGTTGACTTGAGGACATCAATTTCTTTGACTGTTTCAATTTCTTTTTCCAGTGGCCGGGTGATTAAATTCTCAATATCAACGGGTGGGCTGCCCGGGTATATTGTCTGTACCATTATTGTAGGGATAACCACGTCAGGGGTCAGTTCTTTGGGCATGTTCCGGTATGAAAAAAACCCAAAGCCAATGATGGCCAATGCCAATAAAATGATGGTATTTCTGTTACGTATTGCCAGGCTTGTCAACTTAAATTCCCGGACGACTTTATCTCTTATTTCTTTTGCACTCATTTACCTCTGTATTTATAATTCATTTTAAATGAAAAACATCGTTTCACCTTTCCTGGGCGGATTTTTTGGCTGTTTCACCTATCGGTATACGGTTCGCCTGATCCTGGTCTATAGTAACCCCTATACCGTTAGACACCCTGTTAAACCCGGCAATAATGATTGAATCATTTTTAGATATTCCCTTGATGATCTTGGTTTGATCATTATAAGATTTCCCGGGTGTTACATAGATTTTTTCAGCAATTATATTATTATTTTTCGTGACGGCACGAAACAGGTAATCACCTTTCATATCTTTTTTTACAATGATGGCAGGCACCACGAAGGCAGAATCGTCATGATAGTCATTGATCTTTACTTCTGCAATAAGGTTTGGTTTTATTTTATGGCCTGGATTTTTCAATCGGAGTTCTATCTCGAATGTCCGGGTCTCTTTATCAATATAATCTCCGATACGCGTGACCGGGAGTCTTTTTTTAAAATTGGGGAAAGCAGGGAATGTCACGATGGCAGGATCCCCTTTTTGTATTTTTGAAAGGTATTCTTCGGAAATATTGGCTTCTATCAACAAATTAGAAAGGTCAACAATATGCATCAACCGGGCTGCAGGCGATCCCATCTCCCCTTCTTTTTGCATGATATCCACTATTGTTCCGTCAAAAGGGGCCCTGACCTGTGCCATTGCCAATTGGGATCGCAGTGTTTGCAGCCGTTTTTCCAACGATTCTTTCTTGTTCTTTGCCTGCAGGTATTGTGTCTGGGACCCTATGTTCTGATCCCATAATATCTTTTGTTTCCGGTACATGGTATCTGCTAATTCAAGGCTGGTTTTCACCTCTTCTATATTATTACGGATTACGGCTGTATTCAGTTGAGCCAATAACTGGCCTTTTTTTACAACATCGCCTTCTTCCACGAGTATCTTATTTATTCTTCCATTGTTTTCAGGACTGATATATGCCTCTTCTTTTGCATTTGTTTCCCCGTTGGTTTGCAAGTAATGATTGAACGTCCTTGGCTGTATGACTTGAATACCAACAGGGATATTATTGTTTCCTGCTGTTGATCCGTATTCCTTTTCCATTATTTGCTCCAGGTTTTTGATCTCTTTTTTTAATGAGCTAAGCTCCTTATTTTTATCTGCAATAGTGCTCTCCAATTGCTGTTTACCTGTTTCCTCTGCACAGCTTGTCAATACAATCGCTAAAATGATCCCTGCTATTTTTTTCATATGTTTATTTTTTATTTTTTAATGGCCAAATATTAATACAATTTCTCCAATTCGGTTTTGGCTCTGAGCAATTCTACAATCGCTCCTATATATAGCGACTCTGCCTGCAAATACTTGTCATTGGCCTGTATTACTTCTGAACTTGTTGACATCCCTTCTTTAAATTCAATCTGTGTGTGATCATAGACTTTTTTAGCCAATTCAAGATTCTTTTTCTGGGTATTGTATTTCTCTAATGCCTGTCTCATATCGCTTTTAGACTGGCTGGCCTGATTGATCAATGTTTTCTTCAAATCGTTTTGTTGGTTTTGCACTTTTTCTACGTCAATTTTCGCCTGCCCGACCTGTGAAAACCTCTGCGCACTGCTAAAAATGGGAATATTCAACTGCAACCCGATCATGGAGGATGGGTACCAATTTTCTCCTGAATCAAAAAAATTGAATTCATCGCGCATGGCATTTTCCTGGTATGTATAAAATGCTGACAGGGATGGAAGAAAATCTGATTTTTCTTTTTTCACTTTTAATCCAGCCAATTGTTTTCGTGTTTCAAGCATTTTATACCGGATATTGTTTTCTGCACTGAAGTCTTTCTCGAGCATGGATTGAACTTCAATGTTTTCCAGGACAGCATCAAGGGATTGAGAGAGCTTGACCTCCTGTTCAAGAGGCATGCCCATTTGAATTTTCAATAAATTATAATTCGACTCGATTTGTTGTTTGGTTGAGATCAATGAAGTTTCGATAGAATTGATATTGACTTGTATCTTGTCTGCTTCAATTTGATTAACCATCCCGTTATCTGCCATGGCTTGAATCTCCTTATGCATCTGTTTTAAATTATCCAGATTTTCAGAAAGTATTTTTTTATTGTTTTCTGCCAATAGTGTTAAATAATAAATTTGTTCAACAGATGCACGGACTTCTTTTTCAGTATTGATCTCATCTTGTTTTGATAACCCTTTATATACTTTCGCGGTCTGGAGCCCCACGATATAAGGCCCGCTAAAAATTAATTGATTTACTGTAATGCCTGCAGTAATATTATGCTGGGTCCCGAATCTCACTTCAGCAAATTCTCCTTCTTCTGCTCTTGGATCAAAAAATTGTGCTGGTATAAGTTGGGTACGGAGCTTTAAATTATTCGTGTACGACCCGCTGGCGCTAATTTGAGGCAATCCGCGTGCTGTTGTCTCCCAAACTTCCTTGTCTGATTTTTTTATGTCAAGCCGGGCATTTTTTGTCCTGGTACTGTGTTTCACGGCATAATCCTGTGCTTCCTGCACGGTCAAAGACATAACACTGTCTTGCCGGGCATGAACCATCATTGATCCAAACATGTAAAAAATAATATGAATGAGGATTATAGTGCCTCTTTTTTGTATGATCATTTTATCACTATTCATGATTGCCTTTGTTCTTTTAAAATATGTTCCAATACATCAATTCCTTTTTTATTTGCAACCCCGCGGATATGATATACAATAATATCATTAATAAAAGCAGGGGATTTATATTCTTCTTCGGTGAAAATATCATTTTCACATGCACTCTCTATTCTGCTTACATATAATTTGGCAATGATATTCTCGTCCAGTTCATGGCGATAAAGCCCTTCTTCTTTGCCTTTAATAAGATTGTTCAGTACTGCTTCATACATTTTTTGCCGCTTTCCGCTTTTAATATCATGGAATATTTCAGGATAATATTTTTTCAGGTCAAATTCTGTTGAAGGATTGTATTCATTGATCATTTGTTTAATCAGTTTATGCACTTCAAACAATTCTTCAATGGCATTGTATTTCATATTGAAGATCTGGAGAAAATTATCTTCTCTGCGCTTTACATCACTTTCAACAAATTTTCTTACCAAATCTTCTTTGTTTTCGATATATTCATATAATGTTTTTTTGGAAATCCCGAGCTCCCTGCATACATCATCCATGGTAATGCTCCGGATACCATATTTATTGAACAATTCGTATGATTTGGCCAGTATGTAATTCAATTTTTGTTCCATGGCACAAATATAAAAAATAAACCACGGAAACTAAACATATATTAAAAGTTTTTTAAGTTTTGTTAGAAACAATACAAATATGAACATTTTAATTATGAATAAATATTAATTTAAAGCCGAACCACGAACAGCTTATAAAACAAATTGGATATCAGCAATATATATTATATCGACCGAAAGACTTTTAAAATCTGGTATAAAATGTTTATTTTTATGCAACAATTGATTATAAACTTACAAAAATCATTCAAAAATGAAATGCTTAAATCATGTCCTTTTTTTGCTGCTTTTATCAAGCCCTCTTTATGTTAATGGCCAAAGTGAGTTGATCACGAACATTGACACCCGCTCCAAAATAAGCCTCAATGGCAAATGGCGTTATCACGTAGACGCTTTTGACCAAATGGATAGTTACAAAGACAATGTTCCTGAAAAGCGATGGGATATTCATGAGTATAATTTTCCTACCGCGGATTGGCTATATGTCCCGGGCGACTGGAATAGTCAGCGAAAGATCCTCTTCCTGTATGAAGGCCATGTATTTTATCGTAAAAAAATAAACTATACAAAAAAAGAAGATAAACGGGTATTTCTTTATTTTGGTGCAGCCAATTACAAGGCAGATGTGTATCTTAATAAAGAACTTATTGGAACACATGAAGGAGGGTTTACGCCATTTAATATTGAAGTCACGAACACGATTAAGAATGGTGAAAATTCCATTGTTGTGAATGTTGATAACTACAGGAAACCGGACAGGGTTCCTGCCATGTCTACAGATTGGTGGAATTATGGAGGATTGACAAGAGATGTTTTCATCGTGGAAACAAACAAAACATTCATTCGTGATTATCATGTCCAATTAAAAAACGGAAATAAAAACTCGATCAAGGGATGGGTCCAACTGGATGGAGATGGCCTTAGACAAAAAATTACTTTAAATATCCCCGGGCTTACGATTCATCAAGAGATCAAAACAGATAAAAACGGGTATGCCGGGTTTGAAATAACAGCAAACAATATCGAATTATGGTCACCTGACAACCCAAAACTTTACAATGTCGTGATTGAAGCAGCGGACACGAAGATTGAAGATCAAATAGGCTTTAGAACGATTGAAACCAAAGGGACAGACATTTTGTTAAATGGCAATCCCATTTTTTTACGCGGTATATGCATCCATGAAGAAAGCCCTGTAAGAGAAGGCCGTGCATGGTCTGAAGAAGATGCAGAAATCTTATTAAAATGGGCTAAAGAATTAAACTGTAATTATGTCAGGCTGGCCCATTATCCGCATAATGAACACATGGTTAAGATGGCTGATAAAATGGGAATCCTGGTTTGGGAAGAACTGCCGATTTATTGGGGCATTGACTGGGAAGATACTGCTGCATATAATATTGCAGAACAACAATTAAAAGAGATGATTACACGGGACAAAAACCGGGCTTCTATTATTATATGGTCCATGGCTAATGAGACAGGAAACAATCCGGCAAGAAATAAATTTTTAAAAAATTTGATCAATACCTCCCGTTCCATGGATAACACGAGGCTAATTAGTGCTGCTTTGTTAATTAATCATAAAGAATCTGACAAAACAACAAAAGTTGTTGACGATGAATTGGGCAAACTGGCAGACATCATCTCTGTAAATGCATACTATGGATGGTATCAGGGGTTGCCTGACCTCATAGATCAAATCAACTGGGACATTCGTTTTGACAAGCCTTTCATGTTCAGTGAAATTGGTGGTGGTGCACTTCAGGGATATCACGGAGACTCGTTGACCCGGTGGTCAGAAGAATACCAGGCCTACGTGTATGAAGAATCCGTGGAAATGTTTTCAAGAATACCCCAGTTAAAAGGGGTATCGCCCTGGTTGCTGGTGGATTTTCGTTCACCCAGGCGCCTGTTCCCGTATATCCAGGACTTTTATAACAGGAAAGGCCTGATCTCCGACAGGGGAGAAAAGAAAAAGGCATTCTACATTTTAAAAGAATATTATCAAACAATCATGAACAAAAAATAATCTAATCAAACATCTTTATTCAATATCTAATTAAACTAAAAGCTACATCATGAAAACAACAATTCAAGTCTTTATTTTAGGATTCGTGCTTTCTGTTCCATTGAATGCTCAATCCCTTATTCAAAACCGTTTTGGAAGGAACACCACTTCCCTGAACGGGAAATGGCATTATTTGATTGACCTGTATGAAACCGGTTACATGAGTTACAAAGGGATACCCAAGGAAGAACTGGAAAACCCTCCAAAACCCGATGCCTTTTTTCTTAACTATGTTCCCACGGATAAAACCAAGCGGGTGGAGTACAATTTCGACTTGTCACCCAGTATTACTGTACCTGGCGACTGGAATACACAAGCTGAAAAGCTATTTTATTTCGAAGGATCACTGTGGTATAAAAAAGCATTTGATTATAAAAAATCAGACCCCGATAACAGGGTATTCATCAACTTTGGTGCAGCAAATTACAGAACAGACGTGTATATCAATACTAAAAAAGTAGGCAAACATGAAGGCGGATTCACGCCATTTTCATTTGAATTTACTCATCTTTTAAAGCCCATGGATAATTTTATTGTTGTACGGGTAAAAAACGAACGCGAAAAAGAAAATGTACCGGCATTGAACGCGGACTGGTGGAATTATGGAGGCATTACACGGGACATTGACATCATTGAAACGCCTCCAGTATTTGTAGAAGATTACCTGGTTCAGCTAAAAAAAGACAAACCCAATATTATCAAAGGGTATATACGCTTAAACGGCGACAAGAAATCCGGCGTGAAGGTAGGATTATCCATCCCGGAACTTAACCTAGATGAAACATTTTCTACAGGTAAAAACGGGATAGCAGAATTTGAAATAGAAGCAAAAGACATTTCATATTGGTCTCCCGAGAATCCAAAATTATATGATGTTATCGTGAAGAACGGTGAAGAAGAAATTACTGACCGGATTGGATTCAGGACATTGACTACACGAGGACAAGATATACTTTTAAACGGCAAACCTGTATTCCTGAGAGGCATTAGCATGCACGAAGAAAATCCCATCCGCGGCAACAGAAATTTTTGCCGGGAAGATGCTATCATGATGCTTACCTGGGCAAAAGAACTCGGCTGTAATTTCGTGCGCCTGGCACATTATCCACATAACGAGTACATCGTCCGTTTGGCAGATGAGATGGGCCTGATGGTATGGGCAGAAGACCCTGTATACTGGAACATTCTTTTCGATAACCAGGAAACCTATAACACGGCAGAAAATATGCTGACGGAGTTGATCTCGCGGGACAAGAACCGGGCTGCCGTGATTATTTGGTCCATGGCCAATGAAACGCCATTGAGTACTCAACGAAACGAATTTTTAACAAACCTGGTAAACAAAGCCCGTGAAATGGATAATACAAGGTTGATCAGTGCTGCATTATTTTTCTCAACGGTTGAAGGAAAAGATAACACGTTCACCGTTGATGACCCCATGGCTGAATTGATGGATATCATCAGTTTCAATCTTTATGTAGGCTGGTATGACGGGTTACCTGACAAGTGTTCGCGTGTTCAATGGGATATCAAACAAAATAAACCCGTGTTCATCTCCGAGTTCGGTGCAGGCGCACTGCATGGTTATCACGGTGATAGCCTGACACGTTGGACAGAGGAATTCCAGGAATATGCCTATCGCGAAAACATCAAGATGTTCGAAAGAATTCCACAACTCAGGGGCATGTCTCCATGGATTCTTGCTGATTTCCGATCACCGAAAAGATTCCTCCCAAATATACAGGATGGGTGGAACAGGAAAGGGCTGATCTCGGAAACCGGGGATAAAAAACAAGCTTTTTATGTGCTCCAAAAATATTATCTGAACAAAGCAAACAAATAAAATTCTACAATACCAGTATCCCGGGAACAAACATAATGATCCCGGGATACTGGCTTTTTTAACAAACAAAAACCAGAAGAGCGGTTGCTAAGTTTGTTATGCTTGCCAACGATTGCTCATTCACACCATTTAACCC
>CAYPTK010000054.1:0-14807 GCA_964413555.1 uncultured Bacteroidales bacterium
TCCATGCACCGATATGCTGATTAGGGACTAACGTGTAATGCATCCTGGGAGTATTGATGATTTGCTCTAACAACATGTTGGCATGTTTTATCATTTTACCGGTTGCAAAGGGCCAGTATGACCCGACACCTTCAGACTGCATTCCTTTTTCTCCAACAATACTCGGATTTCCAAAGCCTCTTGGAGAAACCAATCGCCATAGCCATGCCAGGGCCGGTGGTAATATATGAAATAACCCGATGATCCCGTAATTAGGTTCTTCTTTCGTGCAGGGTGGGGTGCGGACTCCAAAACTCCGTACATCAATGGTTACCGGGCGGCTGATTATGTTTGGCATGATTTCTCTTGGCACGACAACACGCGGGTTTGGACATCTTGTCCCTTCTTCATCTTCAATATGATCCCAAATTAAAACCGTTCCCCCGGGTTTTGATTTTAAATTTAAGAATAGTAAAGGTTTGGGTGGATTGATCGTTAATTTCTCGAGGTACGGGTCATCGCCATATTCATTTATACTATCCACACGAATGAACCATGAATTTTCGGCATCCAAAATTGTTAACTTACCATCATCTTTCTGTAGCGAGGGGTGGCATAATGCCATATCATCGGCAACAGGATGAAATGAACACAATAACGGGAGGTTGGTATACCGTTTTTCACCGGTAAGCAGGTTTTCCCCGATTAATATTTGCCCGTTAAATTCTCTTACAATATTTTGGAACATTTCACTTTTTCCACCACCACTGGCTCCCTCGTGCATAAAGGTGGTTGTATTATCATATGGGCTCACCACTTCTACAGAAGAACAATGGGCAGTAATCCATCCTTCTTTTTCTCCTTTGGTTAATAATGCTCCATATAATCCTTTTTTTGCACTTGGGCCGGGATACAGGTTGTATGAAAAAATTTCGTGAAAATTTTCTAACCTGTTGTGTACCACTACTTGTTTTCCATTGAAATGTGTATGCCTGAAAGTAGGGGCAACATAAATTACAGAGGTAATAGAGGCATGATCCGGTAATTCATCCACCGGGGTCATTTTTTGTAACATGGCCAGCCCCATTGCAAAAAAACCTGCATTTGCAGGCGCTATGGCCAGTCCCCAAACGCCAATATTTTGTTTGCCAGCAAAATAAAAAAACATTGCCAATTCCTGGTCTTTCAGCCATTGAAAGGTTTCATCCTTAACAGTTGAAAAATCCATCCCGTATTTATCCTGGAATGTTTCTTTATCTGTAGGCTGATCATCTGCAATAGCCATTGTGCCAGGGTCGCGCCGTCGCATATAGGGTTCTGTATAATTTGCCGAAACTCCATTCGTTACCCTGTGAACGATTGCTTCTGTATATTTGCCTTTCCCGGGGATATTGTATGTTACATCAAATGTATCACTGTCTTCTCCTCCAACAGCTGCAGTTGCCAAATCTTTTACATAATCAAATACCGTGAGTTTTTTACATTGTTTCAGAATTGATTCTACTTCCCCAGGTAAATTAATATTTTTCTCTTCTAATCGTTTAAAAAGATTCTTCATTTTTTACTTTTTTTCGCGTTTAAAAACCACTTTGAACGCAAAGATAAGGAAATGTAATTTTTATTTTAATAAAAAATCCATTTTCATAAAATAATTGAAGATTTTTTACTTGTCCTGTTTATTATCACTATCAAGAAAGGGGGGGAATAGTAATTCAATTTTGTAGATATTGAAATTATCACTATTTTTTTCTTTCATGGAAATATATCCGCTTGTGCTATTTTGTACCGGGACAAAAAATAAATTATTTTTTGTCGTATTGATTGGATATCCTAAATTCTGAGGGTCAGACCATTTATCTTTATCATCTTTAATGGAAAAAAAGATGTCATACCGGCCCATGTTGTAATGTCCTTCAGAGCTAAAGAATAATGTTTTCCCCTCGTTGGCAATAAATGGCGTGGCTTCGTTCCACTTTGTATTAATCACTTTTTTTAAACGCCGGGGACGCTTCCATTTTCCATTATTTCTTTTTTCCGTGTAGAAAATGTCATATTGAGCCTTGGAGAGCCCATTACTTCTCGTGAAGTATAGTGTTTGGCCGTCGGGTGAAAGAGATGCATGAGCCTCATTTTTTAAAGAGTTTATTTTATCGTTGAACCTAACGGCTTTAGTCCACGATCCATCCTTTAACTTACTGATAAAAATATCCTGATTCCCGTTATGTATTTCTTTGACGAGAAATAACCGGCTGCCATCGAATGAAAGTGCGCAAGGGTACATATGTCCGTCTGAACCAATAGAAGGCGTTATATTTTCGGCTTCCATCCATTTATCATTATATTTTCGTGAATACATGATGGCATCATAAAACTTAAATTTTTTAATGAATACCATGTGTTGGTCATTGCCTGACACGACAGGGCGTTGGCATGTGAAAGAATCATTAATGGTTTCTTCAAGCTTTGTCAATTTATAGTGAACAGGATTGTCTCGTAATATTTTCGCGTGCTTACTGATCAAGAGTTCCCTCGAGACCATTTCATCATTATATTTTACATTATAATGGGGTGATTCCATGAATTCATTCAATACCTGGATTGATTTATCTATTTCACCTATTAACCGGTATGCCCTTGCAAGATAATAAAGAGTATGCAAAGGAGCCGTTTCATTTTTAAATGAAAACTCATTGTAGTTTTCTGAAATATTTTTGGTCGCTTTTTTTAGATGAGGTATTGCTTTATGCTCTTCACCGGGGATTTGCATGTAACAATATCCTATTTTATAATTAATGCTTGCATTCGTGCTGTCGTGACGATAAAGGCGGTTTAAATTATATAACGCCTCTGCAAAATCTTCACGGTTGTAAAAATACATAGCATCATTAAAAATTTCTTTTTTTTCAACATGTTTGCCCTGGCCATAAATGGATATAAGTGTTGAAAAAAGATACAACAAAACAATAATATGTTTAAACTTTAAAGTTTTAAGCATTTAACTAATAAATAAAGATAACATTGACTGCAATACATGAACAAAAATACAAAAAAAAAACAACATGATGATAATCAGCTAAAAATTATATATTTAATTATTGGTTCTTATCTTTTGATTTATCCAGCCGATAAAAAGATTGATAATAACAGTAAAGATTGTTACTCCCCCGGCCAGGATATATTGTTGAAGCGCGACCGCGATACCTATACCGGTAGAAAATAAAAAGGTAGCTGCTGTTGTTAAATACCTGATTTCTTGTTCGCGTTGGCTTTGCAAAACGGTTCCCGCGCCTATAAAACTAACCCCAACAATTATGGCCTGGATAACACGTGTCGGGTCTGTTTGAATATACTCATGCAATCCTGCATTACTGTAATTAACAACGATGATTTTACCCAACAGTACGAGAAGTGCAACAGCACCACCCACCATCATGTTGGTTTTGATGCCTGCCGGTTTATGGGATTTCTCACGTTCAACCCCGATGATTCCCGATAGAACAGAAGCAATGATTACATGTAGTAAAATAGAAAATTCATTTAACGTGTTCATGCAATTGTTTTTAGGAGGTTAAATTATGCCTGTTCGTGTTAAACATCAAGTTATGTTTCATACACTGATTTGATTAATTTCAGTAATTTCCTGGCCTGTAAGTTCAAAATCAAAAATATTTATGTTTTCTATCCTGTGTAAATTACTTGCTGCTTTGGGAATAACAGAAACATTCCCTAATTGAATAAGCCATCTCAATATAATTTGTGAAGGCGTTTTATTATATTTTTTCCCGATTTTCACTAACAAATCATCTTCAGGGATATTTCCACGCTCCAGTGGAGTATAAGCTGTTATTGATACATGGTATTCGTTGGCAACATCTAAGTTTTCTTGTTGCCTGTTATGAATATTTAATTTCACCTGGTTATTGATGACAGGTCCGAATTCCAATGCTTCTTTAAACAATGAAGGATTGAAATTACTGACTCCTACATGTTTTATAATGCCTTCTTCTTTTAATTCAAACATGCTATTCAAACATGCTTTTAAGTCCATGCCGGGTGTAGGCCAATGGATTAATAACAAATCAATATAATCTGTATATAGTTTTTCAATACTTTTTAAAGTCGATTTTTTGATGGCTGAAGGAGCCAAACTATCTGTAGCTATTTTGGTGGTTATAAATACTTCATTTCTATGAACGCCGGAGTATTTAACTCCTTTCCCTACTTCATATTCATTGCCGTACATTTGTGCTGTATCAATATGACGGTAACCTATGTCGATAGCATGTTCAACACTTTGAACACATTCATCGCCTGAAATTTTCCATGTCCCAAATCCAATTACAGGAATGATATCATTGATCCTGGTATTTTTTTGCAACATAATTCTATGGTTTTACATTTCGATGAGCGTATTAAAAATCATCCAAGCGTGTGACGAAAATTTTAGTCATGGCTCGGTTCATTAATATGATTACAACAATAATTATACCAAGATGTGCCGAATAAAAAAAATCGCTTGACTTTATGGACAGGTGCTAAATAAATGATAAATGCCTCCCTGTTGAAGAGGATTCTATATTTTTTTCAAAAAAGGATTAATAAAAGTTTCTTATATTTAACCTTTTATTTTAAGACCTGACAATTGTTATCCAGTAGCGTTCTTGCCAAGGGCTTTATAAACAAAAAAAGTACATGAAAATCCTAAACATATAGACGTATGAAAATTCTTTTTTTAACTTTTGCAGCATATCGCTCACACAATTTCAAAGAGTGTTTTATAAAAGAAATGATAGAACAAAGGCAAAAATGAACAATAAGTTAATCTTATGATTAAAATCCTACCACTCCGATCTCGGGAATAGAAGACTCCAACGGGATTGTGTCAATATTTTTTGCTTTTAAAACAGCCAGCTCATATCGTAATTTAGCCAGCGGGATGCTGATGTCAGAAATTTCTACCTGTATATTATATTCGGTAAAATTTTTTCCTCTTGTAATAGTAGGCTCATCACCATATAAATTGTTTTTGGAAAGATATTCCTCTACTTCGGTTGTATTTTCATTGGGAACATTGAACATGACCATCACTTTGTTTTCTGCATAAACAGCACCATATAGGTTCAATAAAAACATACGGAGCAATTCTTTTTTATTATCATCATTCTTTATTTTCGGGTTGATGTAAATCCCGGTTTCTGAACGCGTGATTTCATCAATGATTTTAAGGCCGTAATTCCGGATAGCTGAACCTGACTGGGTAATTTCTAATCCAATATCTGCCCCGCCATTTTTGACTTTAGCTTCCGTTTTTCCCCAAGTCTCGTATATTACAATGCCTTGGTTAATTTTTGGTGGTGTTTTATATTTTTGCACGGAAAAATCAGGGTATCGTGATAATAAGCCAAGCCCGTCCAGTTTTTCATGCAACCAGTGTAAAGCCAGGTATGGCATTTCCGAAACGACAGTAATAATTTTTTGAGATTTACTAATGGATTCTAAATAATCATTGATATTGGCATGTTCATTACAACCGCTCACGATTCCTACAATACGGACATTTCCCCTGTTCAAAGACAATACCTTCTCGGTTTCGATTTCCCGTCCGTATTCATATTTCATTTCATACACCCGTTCTTTAATCCAGTCTTCTCCGGAAATGGCCACGTCAATTTCATTGAGTGCCAATTGGGTCCCAAATTCCTGCGGACGCCCGTCCCATCCATATAAGTAGCTGAAAGTGCTGAAATTACTTGGCCCTCCTTTATCATATCCGGTGGCTTTAAATCCGGCATTCATCAATAAATTAATAAGATTACCTCCTCTTGATGCATTTGCCAGTGAACCGGCAGGCATTCCAATAATCAGTTTATGTTGTTGTTCCATTGATTTTATTTTTCAGTGATTTCAAGTGTATTATCAGAGTTTATTTTTCGGTAATAACAAGATGCATAAGGATTCCCGTCTTCTTTTTTTGCATGGCAGGCTCCTTTGCCCATTGGGGTTACCATGTAAAGTAATGAATTCTGCTCGCAATTGATTCTTATTTCTTCAATTTTAAGCATGTCTCCCGAGGTCATACCTTTTTTCCATAATTCCTGCCTGCTGCGGCTCCAGTAAGTTGCATAACCACTTTCGCGGGTTTCATCAAATGCTTGTTTATTTGCAAATGCCAAAATCAATACTTGTTTTGTATTGTAATCCTGTGTTACAACAGGGATTAATTTATTTTCATCTTCACCAAAATCGAGTAATAATTCGTTTGTATATTCTTTACTCATTAGTCATTAATTTGAAATAGTTAGTACAAAATAGGGATAATCCGTGGTTCCTTTAATAATATACCCGGTTTCTGTTTTTTTATTTGCTCAATGGCCATGCTCACCTGTTCTCTTGAGCAAGGCATGGTGGCAATGGAAAACACGGCTTTATCAATATTGTGCCTGTTATGGCTCACCGTATCTATATTGATGTTTTGGTTTCCGATGCAGGTTGTAACCATCCCGGTAATTCCCGGGATATCTTCGGTATCAAATATTATAAGATAAGGGAATTTAAATTTAACCGGGTCAATTAATTGTAAATTGGTTTGAATAAATTTTTTAGGGATTTGTTCTGCATATCGTGCAATATATATGATATCAGCTACAATAGAACTGGCAGTTTCGGATGATCCGGCTCCACTTCCTATTAAAACCTGCATGCCGGAATATTTATTTTCTACGCGTACTGCATTCGTTGCACCATTGATTTCTGCAAGCATGTTATTGTTTTTAACCATCATGGGCTGAACAGTAGTGTATATCTTGTTATCCTCTTTTTTAGCATAACAAATCAGTTTAATCTTACTGTCAATTTCTTTGGCAAAATCGATTTCTTCCTGAGTTATATGTTCTATGCCTTGTACAGAGAGTTGATCCATGGAAATGTCAATACCAAACGCAAGCTTCATCAATATACAAATTTTGTGTCCGGCATCCCCGCCATTGATATCAAGGCTTGGATTCGCTTCAGCATAACCATTATCCTGTGCCATTTTTAAAACCGTTTCAAAATCAAGGCCTTCATTTTGCATTTTAGAAAGAATATAATTGCTGGTTCCATTCATGATGCCTGAAAGGGAAACTACTTCATCTCCTGAAAAACTTTCATTTATGGTTTTAATAATTGGAATGGCTCCGCAAACAGCAGCTTCAAAACCAACAACCACCTTGTTTTCTTCGGCATGTTTGAATATATTATTTCCTCGTTCTGCAAGCAGTGCCTTGTTTGCCGTTACCAGGTGTTTTTTTGCTTCAAGTGTTTTTATTGCCAGGTTTTCGATCCAGTCATTACTGCCCCCAATGGTTTCAATAACCATGTGTATATCGGGGTCCTGTAATATTTCGTCAACAAATTGATTTGATTCTTCTTTCGTGAGGGGCTTCCCGTTTCCGCAGAAAAGATCCATTGGCAAATCGAAGCGCTTTACAGCCTCTTCAGGTTGGATTTCCAGTATTTTTTTCAGGTTTATTTCACGTGATGCCCGTTCATTAAGAACTGTTTTCATTTCGGTGAGTATTTTGGCAGTACCTCCCCCGACTGTTCCACATCCTAATATTGCAATATTTAAGGGTTTCATGGTTTAAAATGTTTAAAATGATATTACGAATGCAAAATAATAAAAAAATAACGTGATTCGCTATGATTGCAACCAATAAATCTTGAAAATATTGAAAAACAAGAATGAATAGGCAAAAATTATGTAATAATCAGAAAAACAACTAAATACAAGGCAAGAGAAGAATTCTGTGCATCAGTTTTCTTTAAATATATTGTTTTGACAAAATAATTTTACCTACTTTTAACCTGTTTTTTATTTGAATACAGATTTATGAAGCAATGGTATGAAAAATTATTTGAAAACTTTGGGCAACATTATGATAAAGAAAGTTTTACCAAAGGCACTACAGGTGAAGTAAACTTCATTGAAAAGGAGATTCATTACAATACACGAACAAAAATACTGGATATTGGATGCGGAACAGGCAGGCATTCTATTGAATTAGCAAAACGTGGTTATACGGTAACTGGTATTGATTTATCAGAATCAATGTTAAATATTGCCAAAGAAAAAGCGTCCAGAGAAGAACTCTTGATTGATTTCATACAAGTTGATGCCAGAAAATTATCTTTCCGGGATGAATTTGACCTTGCAATCATGATTTGTGAAGGAGCATTTCCCCTGATGGAAACGGATGAAATGAATTTCGAAATATTAAAACATACATCAAACGCGTTGAAATCAAAAGGAAAATTTATTTTCACAACATTGAACGGGTTGTTTCCTCTATTTCATTCTGTTAAAGAATTTTTAGAAAATGAATCTGTAAACGATAATGCATCTTATGAAGACCATCATTTTGATCTGATGACATTCCGTGATTATAATACAACTTCCATTATAGATGATAATAACCAAAAAGTCGAATTAAAATGCAATGAACGGTATTATGTTCCTTCTGAGATAACCTGGTTGTTAAAATCTTTACACTTTGTAAATATTGATATTTATGGTGCTAAACCTGGTGCCTTCAACCGCGATGATAAATTACAAACAGATGATTACGAGATGCTCGTCATTGCTGAAAAAAATTAAATGTCAATTCTTTCTTTAAAATTTTATATTATGAAAATCCTTTTAATTTCCCCCACGGTAGATACTTCCAAAAAAACAAATAAAGGCTTAATGATGCCACAGCTCGGGCTTTATATATTGCAGGGATTAACACCCTCAAATCATGAAGTAACTGTAATAGAAGAAGAGAACGGGCTGGTTGACCTGGAACATGATTGTGACCTAGTTGGTATTAGCTGTATGACTGCCAATGCACCCAGGGCTTATTTCCTCTGTAATGAATTTAAAAAAAGAGGGAAACCCGTGATCCTCGGGGGAGTTCATCCTTCTATTTTACCTGATGAGGCATTAGAACATGCAGATAGTGTCGCCATTGGTGAAGCGGAAGGAATTTGGAAAGAAATACTTGACGATGTTCAAAATAATACTCTTAAAAAGAAATATCATAACCCGAATCCTGATTTAAAACGGCATGTGCCAAAAGATTTCAACGCGATTACTAAAAGGAGGCTGTATAATTTAATCCCTATCATGACAACAAGAGGATGCCCGTATAATTGTGAATTTTGTTGTGTCTCGAATCTTTTTGGTAAAAAAATCAGACACGTCCCGGTAGAAAATGTAGTACGAGACATTAAAGAATCCGGGTCTAAGAATTTCATGTTTTTAGATGATAATATCATTGGACATCCTAAATATGCTAAAGAATTATTCAGAGCAATTAAACCTTTAAATATAAAGTGGGTTGGACAAGCATCCGTATCATTATTGGCTAAAGACAAAGAAATGATGCAGCTGGCAGCCGATAGTGGATGTAAGATTCTTTTTCTTGGGATTGAAAGCGTATCAAAAGAACAAACCAAATCCATGCGAAAAGCATTCAAGGAAATAGATGAATTGAAAATGGCGTTGAAAAATATCAGGAAATTGGGAATACTGGTTCACGCGTCAATGGTATTCGGGTTTGATAATGACACACCAGAAGTATTTAATGAAGCAGTGAAATTTTTAATAGAAAACAATGTCAGTACTGTTTCATTCAATATCCTCACACCATACCCTGGCACTAAAGTCTATGATGACTTAAAAAAAGAAGGAAGGCTTACCACGACAGATTGGAAATATTATGACCATAACACGGTGGTATTTAAACCCAAAAAAATGTCTGCCTATGATCTTCAAATTGGCAAAACATATGCAAGGCAAAAGTTTTATTGCGCATCATCCATATTAAAAAGATTTCCTTATAATTCATTCAGTCCGGTAATTTACCTTGCTACCAATTATGGACATATAAAACAGGTAAAGGTTGAAAAGAAAAGAAATAAAAATCTCAAAGATGAGCTTTTTCAATCATGAATTTAGGTGTAAAAAAATAGATGTTAATTAGTGTTTGTCCATAATGTCCGTTAACCCCGGTACAGTCATTCTTCCTTACGGGGCAGGCTTCGTTACGCTTGCCCCAAAATTGCTCATTTACGCCAGTAAACTGCGCGTTTTGGGGCTTCGCAAGCCTCGTTATCGAACATTATGATCCAAACACTCGACTTTATAACCTGGACACTGACTTTATAGACAGGCACTAATTAAGAAAATAACACTCTACAACGCGTTTGCTGAGCTTGATGATAAGGTTGTCCCTGCTTGTTCAGGTATAACGATTAAACCAAGGCCCGAATTAGAGACTTTATTTGTTTTCAATGGATACATTGTCATTATTCAATACAGTTCTTCGAAATATGGAGTCAGGATGGAAACCAAAAATCCGGTAAAGCCATTATGAACGTTGCCGATAAGAGTGGTAAAAACAATTCATTGAGCATATTCCCAAATCCATTAACATCGGATGAATTAACCATCCAAACAGGAGAATATAATCAGGCTCAATTAACCATTAGTAGTGTACAAGGAAAATTGGTCTATTCAAAGCAATTGAGAGGAGAAAATGAGTTGGCCATTGACTCAGACATTCTCGAAGAAGGCATTTATGTCATTAGCTTTGTAAGTGAAGGAAAAGCAGAAAATAAAAAACTTATTGTCCGATGAGTTTTTAAATAACTTTTATTAAAGGCTGTCTTGTCAGGCAGCCTTTTTTATTTTTATGATATTGCTAAACAAAACAAAATATTTACTATATTGCCATTCGTGAAGCAAATTAAAAAATCTTATCAGACCATTGGTTTTTAACATCTTATAATAGAAATGGAAGCAAAGATCATCAAACGGGTTAATTATACATTAAATCCAGACCCGACAAGGGTATTGATCCGTTTTTTTAACCCTGGCGAGAATCTGAGAGTAACCCGGATACTGGCTCGTATCATGGAATTGAGAGAACATGAAGTGAAAAAAGAATTAACTCATGTTGTTCAAAAATTTAAAAATCGTCACCAGGATATTAACAGCTTATTTTATGAGCATTTTGATAAAGTTAAGCCCTATCTCATGACAGATATTTCATTTTCGGATGAACGAAAACAATTGATTGGTGCATATTTTACAAGTGAATACAGCCTCGAGTCAGCTGCACTTTTCAATCCTTCTGTTGTTCCACATTTCGACCAAAGCGGGCTGCCGGAAGGGTGTACACGATTTATCATGAGCCTTCGGGCTACCGGCGAAGGACATATCTCTTCCATTGAATTCCGGTCCGGCACGATTGATTCAAAAAACCGGATTAAGATAGATGAACCCGGTGAATTTGTATCAGACCCTGAAATCATTGAAAATCCCACGTACGATAAAAAAAGTTTTGAAATGAAACTTTTTGAAATAGGGATAGATAATGAATATTCAGATGAGATCATGAACGGGTTAGAGAATAACTTTTCATTTGATTCTCTTGATGAACGGCTTAAACAAATACAGCATTCAAAAGGCAAAAAAACACAGCGGTTTAATGAAACCATAGATGCCATCAAATGGCTTGCACAATCGAATCATGAAGTTCAATTTAATCCTGATGTCAAACTTTCTGAACGGGTTATTTTCCCGTATTTTTCCACGGAGCGTAAAGGGATAGAAGATGCCCGGTTCGTCAGGTTCCGGGAAGAGAACGGGGAATATATTTATTATGCTACATATACAGCTTTTGATGGAAAAAATTTTTTACCTCAATTGGTAGAAACAAAAGATTTTTTGCATTTCAAATTCATTACACTCAACGGCATTGCAGTTCAAAATAAAGGGATGGCTTTATTTCCACGTAAAATAAACGGGAAGTATGCCATGATTTCCCGCCAGGATAACGAGAACTTGTTTATCATGTACTCAGATGATATTTACCTGTGGAGGGAAACAAAAGTATTGATAAAACCTTCTTATTCCTGGGAATTTATACAGATCGGCAATTGTGGTTCACCAATCGAAACAGAAAAAGGATGGTTGCTGATCACCCATGGTGTGGGAGCTATGCGGAGGTATTGCATAGGAGCGGTTTTACTGGATAAACATGATCCGTCAAAAATTATAGGAAGATTAAAAGTTCCTTTGATTGAACCCGACGAAGAAGAACGTGAAGGATACGTGCCCAATGTTGTTTATACATGCGGAGCTATGCTGCATCAGAATAAAACATTATTCATTCCTTATGCCATGTCTGATTATGCTACAACGTTTGGGATTGCAGATTTGAATACTTTATTGAACAGATTATTAACTAATTCATAGAAATTATGCGGATTTGTTTTATATCAACGTATCCCCCGATTGAATGCGGAATTGGTACTTATACAGAAGCATTGAATCGAGCTTTGAAAAAAAAGCAAAATGAAACATATGTAATGAGCCAGTTTGGTGCACAAGGCGAAAAGGTTTTTCCTGTCTTTCACCAGGAGAGCTCATCATTTGCCGCTGAAGTATTTTTTACAAGCATAAAAATGACTCCTGATGTAGTGCACTTGCAACATGAATATGGTTTGTACGGGCACCAAAAAGGAGTAGAAATCATCGAGTTGATACTGCGATATAAAATGGCTGGTGTCCCGGT
Organism: uncultured Bacteroidales bacterium; assembly: GCA_964413555.1. GTDB lineage: Bacteria > Bacteroidota > Bacteroidia > Bacteroidales > JBBRXJ01 > CAYMKE01. The sequence goes on from CAYPTK010000054.1 coordinate 12,582, forward strand.
TGTTACAACACTACATACCGTTCATCCAGAAATGGATCACCAGGAAAAAATCGTGTTAAAATATATTATTGATATTTCCTCTGCCGTGATCGTGCACGAACAATTTCAAAAAGATTTATTGTGCTCTTTCTTTGGATATCCCAAAAACATTCATGTCATTGAGCACGGTGTCCGCGAACTGGGGCCGGTTAAAGATGCGAAAAAAAAGCTTGGCCTTGTAAATAAAAAAGTAATACTACTGGTTGGCTATTTCAGGCCAACTAAAAATTTTGATAAAATTGTCCGTTTATTCCCGGAAATTCATGAACAAAATAAAGATGCTGTTCTGGTTGTAGCAGGAAAAGTCCGAAATCCGGTTTATGATAATTATACCCGTAATCTTTATGAAGCATTGAATTCTTCTACATTGTCGGAACATATTGAAATTTACAGGGGCCAGTTTCCTCAGCATACATTTGATACAATTTTGTCTGCTGCAGACGTGGTTGTATTACCCTATTCAAAAGGAGGGCAAAGCGGTATTCTAGCTCAATGCATGGCAATGCATATTCCGGTAGTGACTTCAGATTTGAAGGCCTTTAAGAGTATTATTCACAGAAGTGGAGGAGGAATCATTTGTAAAAATGATAATGAATATGTAAAAGCCATAATTGAATTGATAGATAATTCTTCAAAAAGTGATCAACTAAGAAACAACATCAGACAATACATAAACTGTCAGGCCGGGTGGAGTAAAATAGCACATCAACACGTTGATGTGTATCATTCTGTGGTTACCGTGCCTTATGGAAAAGCAAGATATATTTATTTCCCGGAACCTGACCAATGTTTAGATAATAAACATCAATGAATACATAGTAACTATAACGTTACAAGATGCATACAAGGCACATAGAAGCATGTATACGCTTTCCTAAAAACTTGTATAACCGGACATCTTTAAAACCAGAACTTCAAAAGAATCAATGTATAAGCATTTTAAAATGAGCAAATAATAAAACGAGTAAATAGATGAACAGATATGAACATAATCCCGTGATCAAACCTTCGATGGTAGAGCCTTCAAATGCCGGGTACAGGGTACGTGGCGCGTTTAATCCCGGGGCAACATTGTATAAAGATGAATTCATTCTTTTGCTAAGAGTTGCAGAAGATTGCAAAGCAAAAGACGGTTTCGTGGCGGTTCCGACAGTTACGATAAAAAATAACAAGGGAATTCCCGATATATTGGAAGTCGCTAAAAATGACCCTGATGTTTTGTTTAAAGATACCAGGGGCATTGTATATAAAGGGCAGGATTTTTTGTCTACCATGAGCCATATTCGTATTGCACGGGGTAAAGACGGTAAAAATTTTAAAGTTGATAAAAACCCGTTTATCTTTCCTTCAAATGAGAGTGAACGGTTTGGAGTGGAAGATGCCAGGATTACTAAAATTAAAAACGAATATTTTATCAATTACACGTGTGTATCACCAGATGGATGGGCAACGTGCCTGGCAAAAACGACTGATTTTAAAAAAATAAAGCGGCTGGGGATAATATTTCATCCACAAAATAAAGATGTTTCCATTTTTCCTGAAAAAATCGATGGGAAATATTATGCTTTACATCGTCCAAATAATAGTGGTTTTGGAAAACCTTCAATATGGATTTCAGAATCACCTGATTTGATTCATTGGGGGAAACATCAATGTATTAACCGGCCAAGGAATATCATTTGGGAAGAACAAAAAATAGGGGGAGGAGCCCCGTCAATCAAAACCTCAAAGGGATGGATTCAAATATATCATGGAAAAGGGAAGGATCAAATTTATAGTCTGTTTTTATTGTTATTGGATATTCATGATCCTTCAAAGGTAATTGCCAGAAGTAAAATTCCAATACTAAAACCCGAGGAGCCATATGAAACCAATGGTTTTTTTCCAAATGTTGTTTTTTCTAACGGAATTGTTGAAAAAGATGACAAGATATTTATTTATTATGGAGCATGCGACGAAACAACTTGTATGGCAGAAACCTCGAAAGAAGAATTAATTAGAATTTTGCAAATGTGATTTGTAGAAATATGGGCCGTCCATATCAACGCGTTTGACATTCGTGTTTCACTAAATCATTAAATTAATAACATAAAGAAGGGAAATGTCTTTTTACGGTATGATGTTTGCTACTTAAATTAACCCGGAACATTCATACCATTAGCTTTGTGCAGATGCAAGGCGCCTAAG
>CAYPTK010000055.1:0-14524 GCA_964413555.1 uncultured Bacteroidales bacterium
TCAAGTTACAAGAAAGTTGAAGCGGGCTACAACCCTTGAATTTACTACTGTCTCGGCTATTATTTTTATACATTGTTACATGCCGTTATACTCATAGAGTTCTTTCTCACCAATGATATATAAAGTATTATTTGTCGAACAAACAAAAAGTAATCCATTAACAACAGAGATTCCGAATGAACCACCGTAAGCAGAAATTTCTGTTTTTGTTTTCCAGATTAACTGCCCGTTACCAGTTGATAGAGCATGTATATATCCATCGTATGAACGTACATAAACTGTTTCGTTAACAATTGTAGGAGAACCAGAAAAGCCAGATTCATAATTATATTCCCAATTCATTTCCCCATTATTTCGGTCAAAAGCACAAATCTTATTTCTGCTACTAGCATAAAACACTTTATTATCTTTAATAGAAGGTTTATAATCAGTACTAGTGCCATTTTCTATAATTTGATTTTTCCATTTTAATACTCCCTTTCTTGTATCAATAGCACATAAATACTCTTCTGGAGTGCTGATATAAAGTATTCCATTCGAATAGGTCGATCCTTTAATAAAACCAGTGCTACTTTTTGTTTCAAAATCAAACTTCCAATTTAACTTTCCATCCTCGCTTTTTATTGAATAAAGAATATCATTTCCATTTGAAGAATCTCTGGAACAATAAAATATATTCTCCAAATCAGTAGTGACTGTATTATATATTGGATAACCGCATAATTTTCTCCATATGAATTCACCTGAATCATAATTAATAGCTAACATTTCCTTATTAGTACCAATTATTATTTTCCTATTAATAAGAACGGGAGAAACAGGATAGTTGCTATTTCTAATTTTCCCAATAGCAATCTCCCATATAATAGCACCATCAAATTTATTTAACTTATATAGTACGGTTTTTTTATTGTTATTTGCTATTAAAATTATTGAGTTGTCTGTTACAATAGGTATTGAAATATAATCTCCCGTAAATGTCCATATGTTTTTTTGATCTTTCCCACTAATAGCTACAAATTTTTTATTTCGCTGAGTCAGTATATCAAGTACTTCATCTTTATTAATATCTACAACCACAACCTCTTTGCTACTAGCATTATGAATAATCTCTTTTATTTCAGGTGTTTTTATGGAATTGGCATCAATATAATTTGTTCGGAATATATTTGCAGATTCCATTGACCAAGTTTGATTTTGGTATTGTAGTTTTTCAGCTAATTTTATAGAGTTAACAGTCCTGATATAATAATCGAAGACCCAACCTATTTCACCACTAGGTAAGGATACTTTAGTCCAATATCCTTTATTACCTTCTATATTATTTAGGTGATTGTCTTTATATAAAATATTAATTTCTAAATTCTCATTGATTGTAACACCTTCATTGTTAGGTGCGTGTAAACTTCTTTTTAAGATTGTTGTACTCTCAACAATAGCCTTTTCTTCTCTAAAGGATTTTATATATTTTAATCTTGTATTAATCTGTTCTCCTATCGTCCTACCTTTATTAAAAGGATCATGAAAATACATGCTATTTAATTTTTCATAGCGTGATATGACATCATCTTTTTGTCCGGCTCCAAAATCTAAATTTTGAACGATTCTGAAGTTAATATACTGAATTAAAGCTTCGTGTTTTATATTTTCCTTTAATTTTTTAGCCAGAATTATTGTTGAGTCGCTATTGTTTGTGTATTTTCTTTTAATATTTAAGGCACTTGATATAGGACAGTATGAATATTTAAAAGGAGACTTAAAGTAATATCTAATTTCATCTGGATACTTATTTAGTATGTCATTTATTACAGATATTGCTGTTTCATAGTTCCCAGAATAAATATCATTAGCTATTAAGCCACTTGTTGCAATTAATTCAACAGGAGGATTGTTTGACGCATCAAGCATTTTAAGACTTTCTATTTTTAACCTATTGAAGTCTTCCTTTTCGATTAGAATATTATAAATTGTTAAGGCAGCTTTTATATCTAACCAGAAATTCCTTTCAAATCTGATTATTTGCTCATTAGGAAATTTTCTTATTATCTCTTGACAAAATTCAATAATATCAATCTCTATTGCATTATCATGAAGTGATATTTCTAAAATCTGGTTATAAGAACTCAATATATCCCTCTTTTTAGAAAGGCTGTCATTAATAATATCCTGATATATTTTAATTGCTTTATTATTTTCGTTTTTTGCTTTATATGCCCCAGCTAATCCATATAATCCTAAAATCTTACCCTTTTCTTTACTCCATCCTTCACTATACTCATCTTTTAATGGTATATCATGATTAGGGTATTTCTCCAATAATAGATTAAAAAGCGCAATTGAAGCGTCATATTTTTTATTTCCATAAAGACATTTCTTTCCAACATGATAATATAGACTTGATAAATCATTAGACTCTTTATTATATAAATCTATTGGAGCCTCAATGATATCATTACTTGCCATCCAACCTTTATGTTCGTTGTTATATGATACAACTTTATACCAACTGATTCTCTTCTTGTGTTTAATAAATGAACGTTTTTCCATAATAAAAAAAGGAATTCCGAAATCCATTTTTGAAACCTCCACCTTATGAGAATCAAGCTCAACTAATAAGGAGGAATTATTACTAACAGTCAGACCAATTAAATCTACTTTTTTAGCTGGCAATTTCATGATAGACAATAATGTGTCTTGGAAAGATAAAGCTTCAGATGACTTAACTTGGCTATTTTTTAAATCTCTGTTTTTAGACAAATTGCATGAGTTGCAAAAAATCACTCCTAAAAGTATTATTAATATTAGTTTTATTTTCATTGTTAATTCTAGGTTATTTTGTGTGATTGCCTAATGGCATGTAACGGATGGCAATATGCGGAGGCCGGGATTTCGGAGCTCCAACTTATCAAGCCGTTACAATTTATAGTAAATGTACAAAAGTTCAAATTACCTACAATCCCCGGCTTACGTATATTGCGTGTTAGCGGCTGGCATTCATTCATCCATTTATTCTCCATAGGTTAAATCAATGAATACTAAAGAACAACTGTCTTTTTTAACTTTAAAATCACCCATATATTTCAAGGTCTCTGAACAAGTCAATCTCGCCGTAAATTCATACTCTCCCTCTGGCTTATCAATAGTCAAAATTGTTTTACTTGAATTTGCATTGCAATCAGGGGTCTCACTTATAGGTAGAAACGGTTCTTCTAATTTTCCAACAAGAGAACTATCAATATAAATCTCAACATCAAATGGGCCACAATTTAGAGCAAATTGTGCATTTGTATAGAAAGTCACCTGTCCTGTATTTTTATCATCAGTGTCATTTTTTTCGCAACCTAATATTAATATTATAATTATCGGTACGAGATATATTAATGATTTCATAAAAAGATTAAGTTTATTATTTACATCCACAATTTTCACATTCCTCTTTTGTTTCAAAACCATATGCATTACAACCACTATATCCTATCTGCTCACATGAATTTGACTCCTCATTATAAAACCATCTTGTAAAATAAGCATCACATAGTTCTCCTACTGGAGGAGCTTCATTACAAGTCAAATCTTTATTATCACAGTCTGAGTTTTTCTCGCACGCAAAGTTGGTTATTAGAAGTAGCGTTATAAATAGTAATCTATATTTCATGTTTTGAATTTTTTAGAAATTATTCTTCTTTTGTTTTACAATCTGTAACAATCACATGAGGATAGGTTGGCCCCATCATTGTACAGGCGTATAATTCAGTATCATTGGGTTCTCTACAATTCAAATAGATTTCTAATCCAGATACTTTGAAGTCAGAATCAAGTTGGTCGGCATAATACATTCCATCTTCGATGTCAGAATTAGAACCTCGATTTGTCAATATAATTACATACGTGTCTCCACAATCTACCCCCTTGCCTATCACGGTTGCTTCAAATACAAAATCATCCGAATTAATAGATTCATTATCCTTTTCACAACTTGTTAGACTTATTAATGAAATTAAAACTATTAAAAATATGAGTCGGTTCATTTTTATTCGTTTTTATGTTAATAATGTCATAAAAAAGATGCATTTTCGATGTTTCAGGTTGCGTCCTGCTTGCCGCTAACGAATGGATAGTCACACAATGGTGACTATATCCTAATTGGGTTGAAGTTAATAAATTTATTCATTACATTGATTATCAGACTTATAAATACCGAAATGAAATATTTTATATGCATTGTTTATTTGTTTTTTATTAAAAAAAATTACAGTAAAACTAATAAAATAAATTAATCTAATACCAAATAATCCCTGATATCTTCATTGGATATGAAAGAAGGATGCTTATAATCATGATAGCGCAAAAATTTTCTTGTTTTCTTCATTTGATGCTAAAGGATGTTCTTTTAGGGGGCTTCTAATAATTCCTTTCTTTCAAAAATCAAATAAATAGAAGAAGAACTGAAAGCATAAAGAATGAACAGCCAGGCTCGTGTTTACTTTAACTCATCGTGTTTGAAATAAATGGTAATACCCCCCGAGAATCCTACATCGTTTTTAATATTTCGTTCATTGTTATCATTATCATTAATTTGCTTGATGTATGCAGACCGGTATCCGATTAAGGCATCAAAGGATACTACGTCATGGATAAAAAAAGCAACACCACCCCCGAGTTGATGCGTGAACTGGTTCTGCCGGGTAATATATGGCCTGATAATTGTCTCGGTTTTTTCTTTAGTCCTGGCAAAACCAAACGAGCCTTGCACGAACAACTCGGCATTAATACGAGGGAATAACCTCAAAATATAATAACGTGTAAACGGAGCTATCATAAAGGTACTGTTTTTTATTTTCGTCTGGTTAATCCTTTTCTGATAATCATAATGATACCCGGGAGTAATGCCAACTGCCCATCCTTCAAGTAAAAAATACCCGACAGGTAAATTAAGGCCCCATGAAGCTGTATTGGCACTTATAAAATTATTATCATCACTTTTTTGCCTGTCTTCTCCAAAATAAAGTGACCCATTTGAACTGCCGCCAATAAAAAAGTCATTTTGCTTAACCTGACAATGTACTGGTATTATGTTCACCATCATAATAAAGACAAATAATACATTTTTCATCTGTTTATTTTTAAATTTTCAATGGTCATATGGAACCGCATGATTAAAATAATCATTCTCGTGTGAGTTTAATAATTATTTTAATCATGCTTGTTTCATAAGTTTAATTTTTTGATTTATTTGCTATTCAATGAATACAATCATCCCCCGTGTACTCAAAGAATTTGTCATGCCCAGGTTCATAACATTTAAAAATTAATACATTGTTTATATTTATTCAGCCCGGCATATCCTACATCAGGACGTGTGAACCGAATGAAGTGAACCAAAACACGTTACGAATAAATAAAACCTTAAAAACATTACAGATACCCAACGATATGGACAAACATTAATAGATGAATATAAAACTATCATCTACCGATGTTCCCGAAATACTTCATGAATTGTATCCTCTCGTAAGTTCCGGGATTTTTAATGTTTTTCTGGCTTGTCTTACCCCTGAATTGATCTATGTAATTATACCCGTGTTTTTCCATCCAATCATCTATATCATTCAAAATATTTTGAATTTGTCCGATTCCATTTTTATAGATCGTTGAAACTATTTCTGCTGCTTTCGCACCTGCAAGAATCTGTTTAATCAATGTTTCGCCTGTATGAATGCCTGTTGAAGCAACCAGGTCTTTATTGATCCGGTCAGAAGCAATGGCGATCCATCGCAATGAATTGGTATAATCTTTTGAATTGCTGTATGTATTTGCCGAGATTTCTGAAAGGTTATTAATATCAAAATCAGGGCTGTAATACCTGTTAAACAAAACAATGCCAGAAACATCCGTGGCAGCTAATTTTTCGATCATTTTGCCCAGGTTTGTAAAGAATGGGCTGATTTTAACGGCAATTGGAATCGTAACAATTTCCGACACTTTTTTAATGATCTCAAAATAGGTATTTTCAATTTTTATCGTGCTTTTGAATAATTCAGACGGCGGTATCGCGATATTCAACTCCAACGCGTCGGCCCCTGCTTTCTCGAGTTCCTTGGCAAACGTTGTCCATTCGGCAGATGTAACGCAGTTGATACTGGCAATAACAGGAATCAATACTTCTTTTTTAGCATCTTTAATCAAATTGATATAATGATGAAGTGTATCTTCTTTAATATGAACATCAATGTAATCAAGTGATTCAGATTTCTCAGAATAAATAAGTTGGTCGGATCGCGCATCCTGCAATTCTGACTCACTCTCCAATGCAATTTGTTCTTCAAAAATAGATTTTAACACGACGGCACCAGCCCCGTTTTGCTCTAGTTCCTTAATATTTTCCACGGAATCTGTTAAATTCGAACTACCTATAATTAAAGGGTTACGCAATGTTAATCCTAAATACTTGGTTGCTAATTCTGCCATTCGTTCATTGATTAGTTAAAATGAAAAATTTTTGAAACAAATATAATGAATCCTATGGATTTTTTATAGAGTTAAATGGGGTTCTGCTTATTTTCTTTTAAAAGAACAGCATATACCATTTTAATAAAACTTTTGATTTTCTTTATAAATCATTATATTAGCAAAAAAAGAAAATGATTGAAAAAATCATACAATAAATTTGAATGAATCAAAGTATTTTAGTAAAACAAATATAAATTTGCAGTTTAAAAAACTTACTTTAACATGGCACAAAATTATAATAACAGTGGTTCTTCATCTAAAAAAATGGGGATCATTGTAATCATCCTCGCTATTATAGCAGGAGTATTGATCTTTGGATATATATATCAACGGAATGAATACAATAAACTGGAAGCGGAGAGCAAAAAAGTCCAGGATTATTTAAATTCAGAAAAAGATTCTCTGGAAAAAGAATTATTCACGTTAAGAGATGAATATGACGCACTTGAAACAGCCAATGACACGCTGAATAAAAAAATATCGGTGCAACGTTCAAAAATTGAACGCTTGTTAAGAATCAATGCTGTCAATGTATCAACATTACGGGAATATAAAAAAGAGATTGGTACTCTAAGGTCTGTCTTAAAAGATTTTGTCGCTCAAATTGACTCGCTAAATCAATTAAATCAACAGTTAATGGCTGAAAATATAGAGGTTAAAACAGAACTAAAGGAAACACAGGCAAAAAAAGAAGAGCTGGAAAAATCGAAAGAAGAACTAACCACGAAGGTGAAACAAGCAGAAGCCCTGGTGGCAAAAAATATTGAAGCCGTGGGCCTCAATAAACGAAGTAAAGCAAAAGATGATGTAGATGACATCGTGAAACTCAGGGTGTGTTATACACTAAGGGAAAATGCCATTGCAAAACCAGGCGAACGGTATGTTTACCTGAGAGTAGTAAGGCCCGACAGCTCTGTACTTACAACTTCTACAGAAAACATGATGAATTTTGATAACAATAGACTCATTTATAGTGCAAAACGTCAGGTAAATTATGAAAACCAGGACATCAGCATGTGCATTTATTATGACAATAAAGAAGGTGAATTGGTGCCCGGGACTTATAATGTATATTTATATTCCGAGGGATACCTGATCGGTGAGACAAAATTCACTCTTAAGGAAGGTGGATTTCTTTTCTTTTAATCAAATAAATACAAATCATTATGTTTTCAGGAATTGTCGAAGAGGCTGGGAAAGTCACGAATATAAAGCACGAGGGAGAAAATATTCATTTTTCTGTTTCCTGCTCATTTGTAGATGAATTGCATATTGACCAGAGCATAGCACATAACGGTGTATGTCTCACGGTAGTCGAAAAAACAGGAAAAGATTATACTGTTACTGCCATCAAAGAAACGCTCATAAAGTCAAACCTGGGCGGCTTGGAGATAAATGACAAGGTCAATCTCGAACGCAGCATGAAAGCAGACAGCCGTATTGACGGCCATTTTGTGCAGGGCCATGTAGACCAGGTTGCTGTTTGTACTGATGTAAGGGAAGAAGACGGCAGCTGGTATTTCTCGTTTGAATACGAGCCACGAAAATCCGATTATATAACAGTTGAAAAAGGATCTATATCTGTGAATGGAGTGAGTTTAACGGTTGTCAATTCAAAGAAAAATTCATTTCAGGTAGCCATCATCCCTTATACTTACGAGGTAACCAACTTTCACGAGTTCAAACCCGGCACGAGAGTAAACCTGGAATTTGATATCATCGGTAAATACATCAGTAAAATCATACAGGAGGAACTGGATAACAGGATCCAACACCACCTGTCACTGGATAATAACAAATCTGCAGGCAAATAATTTAATGAAATCAATACAGCATGAATTAAGCCATATTGTTTACCTTTTATTGTTAATTATCACCCTCTTTTACCCGTTCATTAAAAGTTTTGAACACCGGTTGCGCGTGTACAGGAAATGGAAACACGTATTTCCTGCTATTATCCTAACTGCCGTATTATTCATTGCATGGGATTATTGGTTTGTCCGGCAATCAGTGTGGCATTTTAATGATCATTATATCCTGGGGGTTAAATTGTTTCAATTGCCCGTGGAAGAATGGCTGTTTTTTATCATCATCCCGTATGCATGCTTTTTTATTTATGAAGTAACCCGCTATTTTTTCCGTTTAAAAAGGTTTAAAGAACTATTTTTCGGTTTGCATTTTGTATTGATCATTGCTTTCCTGTTCATAGGGTTTTGGTACCAGGAACATTTATATACATTCGTTTGTTTTATTACTGCTGCCTGCCTGATGATAATCATGGGGTTTATACAATTTATAAAAAAACGCCTGCCCTATTTTTACGTGTCATGGTTTTTAACACTTATTCCATTCCTGTTCATCAATGGCATGCTTACATATCTTCCCGTGGTGGTATATAATAATGAACAAATGACTGGTACGCGCTTACTCAGCATACCAGTTGAGGATGTTGTGTACCTGTTGATTTTGATGTTTATTAATTTTAGTATTTATGAAATTTTGAGATCCCTGTATGGAAGAAAAATTACATTTAAACGTTGATATTGATCCCGGGAGTGGTTTTTGTTTTGGAGTAACAAAAGCCATTAAAATGGCAGAAGAAATTTTAGACAAAGGTGAAGATGTTTTTTCTATCGGGCAAATTGTCCACAATGAAAAAGAAGTGGAACGCCTCAGGCAAAAAGGCCTTCATGTAATTGACCGGGAAGATTTGAAAAACATACACGGCAAAACCGTTCTCTTTCGTGCCCATGGCGAACCTCCTTCAACATATCGAATAGCAGAGCATAATAATAACAGGATCATTGATGCCACGTGCTCTATCATTTTGAATATTCATAAAAAAATAAAACAATCAAACGGGAAAAACAAGCCCATCTATATTTTTGGCAAACACAATCACCCCGAGGTAATTGGTTTGAGCGGGAGAGTAAAACAAGGCGTGATCGTGTTTGAACATATTGACGAGTTGTCTTTGAATAAAATGCCCAAAGACATTATCTTATACAGCCAGACCACGAAAGATTTAAAAGAATTCAAAAACATCATTCAAACATTTAAAACAAGAGGTATCAATGTTGAAGTACACGATACCATTTGCAGGCACGTGGCAAACAGGAAAGACGAATTACGAAACTTTTGCAAAGAACATGACAAGATGGTTTTTATCGCGGGCAAAAAATCATCCAACGGGAAAGTACTGTTCAATATTTGTGAAAAAGTAAATGCCTGTACATTCTTTATTACCTCGCCTGACGAGATTAAAAAAAGCTGGTTTGTAAAACATGAAAACATTGGAATAGCCGGGGCCACTTCAACACCGCAATGGTTAATGGAAAACGTGAAAGAGGCCCTTGAAAAATATTAAAAAAAATACTCATCATAATTCATATAATTCAAAATGATAATATAAAATTCGTTATTTTTATAGCGCGTAAATATTAAACTTATTCTTATTACCATGTTGATTTATACACCCCGTGTCACGAACCGCGTAAAATATATTTTTGAATTTATTTTTATAGATATCCTCCAATTAACAGTTGAATTCACTGATAAAAAGGAGGATTTTATTCAGGCCAAGAGTCCTAAAATAAATTACTCACGCTCCAAATTTAACGATGAATTGTTTATTTATGCACACCCGTTATTATTTGAAGAAGAGGTTAAACCCCAGAATATTATCATCACGAAATGGAAAGAGCACAAGACATTTTTTCAAACAGACAATGTCTCATTTTTGCCATTTGACCTTTTTGCTGCATCGTTTTACCTGGTTTCCAGGTATGAAGAAATATTGCCTTATACCCCTGACATTCACGGGCGTTTTAAAGCCGAAAAAAGCCTTGCATATCAAAAAGGATTTTTGCGATCCCCTGTAATTGACGAGTGGGTCATGGAATTGAAAGAAAAAATTCAACGAACGTATCCCGGGCTTAAAATACCTCGACGTCATTTCAAACATCTTCCTACCATAGATATTGATAACGCGTATGCATACTTGTACAAGGGACTCGTGCGGACTGTCGGGGCTACTGCACGTTCAATGTTCCACCTTGACTTTAAAGACAATGTTGAACGTACAAAAGTATTAGCGAAAAATCAAAAAGACCCGTTCGATAATTATGAATACATGGACATATTACATAATCAACATGGCACTTCTCCTTTATATTTTTTTCATGTAGGGGATTATGGTAAATATGACCGGAACATCTCATTTGACAATGAATCGTTCAGAAAGCTCATCAAGCAAAAATCGGAACAGGCAGAAGTCGGGATAATACCTTCTTACAAGTCAGCTAAAAAAGTAAAGCTGTTAAGAAAAGAAGTGCACAGGATGTCTAACCTGATCAATTATCCTGTAAAAAAAGCCAGGCAGCATTACATCCGTTTAAGCCTCCCGCGAACATATCACCAGTTTATTGAAGCAGGGATCAATGAAGATTATTCCATGGGCTATCCTTCAGAAATAGGATTTCGTGCCGGCACGTGTACACCATTTTATTTTTTCGATCTGCAAAACAATCAATCAACCGGCTTAAAAGTCATCCCGTTCGCGATCATGGACGGTACATTCAAATATTATTACCATGTCAAACCCGGCCTTGCACTGGATCACATCAACGAGATCACGGCAAAAATCAAACATGTTAACGGGCTGTTTGTAAGCCTCTGGCATAATGAATCATTTGGAAACAGGGGAAAAGACGCGGGTTGGAAACATTTATATGAAGAAGTCATGAAAAAACTGCACGGGTAAATGGAATAAAAACTTTAAATTTCCTCTACATTAAAAAATATTATTGGCAAATATTGCAATGGGCTGGCGCAATACATGCCGAAAAGAGGAAGAGGAACACCTTTATTCTTTTTTGATATTTTCAATGTTGTACATCCCCTTTAATTTTTGTACATCCAAATAGGCAAATTGAATTTGAACATTGCTAATTATTCAGCATTCACATTAATACTGTCAAATACTACTTTTGCCAGATAGTCAAATATTATGGCATTGGCCAGGGTTTTATTGTTGAGTAGTTTGTTTGTTGTTTCATCGTTCATGTCCATCCTATTGATCAGTTTTTGATAAAACAAATCTTCCAGCTTCCCCTTTTTGAAGTTTTCAAAGGTATTTGTCATGGCTTGTTTAATGATGGTTTCATCCGTTTGCAGGTCTATGCCCACCTGATCAAAGAAAAGCTTGTCAGCTGGTGTAAATTCTGTCCCAAAGCGTTCGTTTATTTTTTCAATGATATCAGATAACTGTCCTTTTTCTTCTTTCTCCTTTCTAATTCCGGCTTCGGTTGCCGGTTTAATGCCATATTCTGTTTCCGGTTCAAGAACAATACTTCCTTCAAGTGTCTTTTGTAAACGATAATATTCCAGTGCAACCTCATCTTTACCAAGATTAAAGCGCTCTGACAAATGTTTTCGGGGAAGTTTGTTCAATAAAAGTTTGCTGTAAGCATAGAACTTTTCCAATTCGATGTCCCCAAAAGGAATGATCTGGCTTAAAAAGGAATATGAACGCACGAATTGGGTAAGTACATGCTTAAAATCTTCTTGTTCTTCTTCCGTATCCATCGCATTATACCTGTCAACAGCAGGGTCAATGTAAGCGTTTAAAAGTGCATGAATTTTATTTTTATGTATGTTTGTCTTTTTAAAATACGCGGCACAAAAATTCTCTACCTCTGTTTCCCAAATGATATGGGTTAGCTCAATTTTATTTTTTAAATCATATAAATGATTGGGATCGGATACTTCAGATACACTTGTTTGTTGAAAATAGGGCTGAAAAGAGTTTCGTATCTCTTCTTCTTCATTAGCGAAATCCAATACAAAGGTATCTTCTTTGCCTGGGTTTGTCCTGTTTAAACGGCTAAGTGCCTGCACAGCCTGAACGCCTGAAAGTTTTTTATCAACATACATGGTATGCAAAAGAGGTTGGTCAAAACCGGTTTGAAATTTATCAGCCACCAATAAAATTTGATAGTCGTCTGTTGAAAATTTACCGGGAAGCTCTCGTTCCCTGATACCATTTAACTGTTCTTCCGTGTATTCGCTATCCGGAATATCAGGGTCGTTTACTTTCCCGGAGAATGCAACTAAAGGCTGAATTTCGTATTTGTTTTCTTCAATGTATTTTTTAAATTCAAAGTAATACCTGACAGCATGTAGACGAGAAGATGTAACTACCATTGCTTTTGCTTTACCACCTATTTTCCCGGCTACAACCTGTTTAAAATGCTCAATCATTACTTCTGTTTTTTGGGACAGGTTGTAGGGGTGTAATGATAAGAACCTGGCAATTGCCCTGCTGGCTTTTTTCTTATTCACTTCTCTATCTTGTGCCTTCTGGGTAATTTTATAAAAGGTCTTGTATGTCATGTAATTTTCTAGCACATCGAGGATAAATCCTTCTTCAATGGCTTGTTTCATTGAGTATAAATGAAACGGGCGAGGTCTTCCATCGGCGCCGGTTTCTCCAAAAACTTCGAGTGTTTTTGCTTTAGGTGTAGCAGTAAATGCAAAAAAACTCAGGTTGGATTGCCTGCCTCTGGCCTGCATAGATTGCCGAATCAAATCCTCGGAAGTCAATTCTTCATCCGTTGATTTATCAATACTATTACCGAGAATTTCTTTCATTTGTTTTGAAGCTTCCCCTCCTTGAGAACTATGCGCTTCATCAACAATTACAGCATATTTGTCTTTTGAAATGGCATCAAGGGTTTCGGTTTTGTTGGTACCGCTTTCCTGGGATAATCGATCAATACTTTCGATGATAAAGGGAAACTTTTGCAATGTAGTGATGATTATACTGTTCCCGTTTATTAGAGCATCTCTAAGTTGGCGCGTGTTTTTATCGATTTTATACACCACTCCCTGTTTGTGTTCAAACTGATAAATGGTATCTTGTAATTGTTTGTCTAAAACTTTTCTATCAGTGATTACTACAACAGATTGGAAAACCTTTTGATTGACATGGTTGTGAAGGCTAAATAATCTGTAGGCAAGCCAGGCAATTGAATTGGACTTACCACTCCCGGCCGAATGTTGAATAAGATAATTATGGCCTACCTCATGATTTCTTGCATGTTCTGCCAATTTCGTAACAGCATCCAACTGATGAAAACGTGGGAAGATTATTTTTTCTTTGGTATACTTTTTTCCATTGATAATTTTTTCATCTTTCTCGAGATGTATAAACCGTCCAATAATGTCCAGCCAACAGTCTTTTTGCCAAATACCAGGTTTATCCCCGTGCATTTTATCCCACATGTAAGCGGTTTTGTAGCCGTCCGGATTATTAGGGTTGCCCGCGCCACCATTATACCCAAGATTAAAAGGCAGGAAGAATGTTTCTTTGCCCTCCAGTTTTGTGGCCAGGTAAACCTCATCTGTATCCACTGCAAAGTGAACCAATGCACCACGCTTAAACCTGAACAGCGGTTCTCGTGGATCACGGTCTTCTATGAATTGACGCCTCGCGTTCTTGGTATCCTGTTTAGTAAACCGATTTTTCAATTCCACGGTAGCTACAGGAATGCCATTCAGAAACAAGACAATATCCACAGAGTTTTCATTCTTTTCACTGTAATGCAATTGCCGTGTTACAGATAACAGGTTTTGATTGTACTGATTTTTGGTTTCAGGGTTGAAAGTACTTTCCGGTTTAAAATATGCAAGGTCGAAATGCACGCCATTGTCAGTGAACCCATTGCGGATTACATCCAACACCCCGCGAAGCTGCATTTCTTTGTCAATTCGATAAAGGATTTTGTTTTCTGTTTCAGAACGATGTAATGTTTGAATTTTTCTCCAATTCTCCGGCTGGCTGTTCTTCAAAAAAGTAAAAAAATTATCAATATCTATCGCAAACCGTTTATCATAATTGTTATTGTCTCCCTTTATGTAGCCACCTTTATGCAATAAGCTGTGTTCTATTGCTTCTTCAAATGCTAATTCTGTATGTATTCTTGCCATATTTTATACTTTTATTATCTTTGTA
>CAYPTK010000056.1:0-4430 GCA_964413555.1 uncultured Bacteroidales bacterium
CGGCGACCACCGAGATCTACACTCGACTAGTCGTCGGCAGCGTCAGATGTGTATATGAGTCAGATGTAGCACCTCCCAGTCCTACAATACCAGCTTCTTTTATTTTTTCTATAATCTGTTCTGACGATAATTCCGTGTCATGACGGATTTCTTTTTGATCCAGGATGGATTCATCCCAATCATCTCCTTCTACAGTAATTTGAATTGCCGGGCATTTATAGCCACTGGAAGTAAATATATTATCGATTTTTTTTACAGTTCCGGAAACGGATGAATGAATATTGGCTGAAACAAATGAACTTGCTTTAGCAATAAGCTGGCCTGTTTTCACTTTATCACCTTTTTTCACTACAGGTTCAGCGGGTGCGCCGATATGCTGCGATAAGGGGATATGAGCCTCTTCCGGCAACGGAAATTGTTCTATGGGCCGGTTGGATGAAATCTTATGTTCTTTAGGATGAACACCTCCTGTTTTAAAAGTTTTCAGCACGTTTTACCTCCTTATTTTTTCAAATATTTATGTTTTTGACTCATCCGATTTTACTGTTTCCACGTTTTCTTTTCGCGGTGGAAAATTTTCTTCATGAATAGCATTTGTAGGACATACAGGTACACATTTCCTGCATAACTTACATTTTTCAGTATCTATATAAGCCAAGTTATTGTTTAATGTAATGGCTTCAAAAGGACATGTTTTCACACATTTTCCACATCCTATGCATGCCACCTTACAGACTTTCCGTGCAACAGCTCCTTTTTCTTCGTTTACACAACAAATATATACTTTTCTGTCTTTTTTATTTTTCTTTCTTAACTCTATGATATTTCTCGGGCAGGCATCAACACATGCCCCACAGGCGGTACATTTATCATCTGAAACGACCGGAAGCCCTGTTTCGGGACTAATATGAATGGCATCAAAATTACATGCTTCCACGCAGTCGCCATATCCTAAACACCCGTTTGGACAATCTGTTTCTCCAATATACAGCGAAGAAGCGACCTGGCAAGATTTAACTCCATCATACAGGCTGGTTAATGACCGGTTTTCGGCTGTTCCATTACATCTAACCACGGCTACCATAGGATTTTGTGCTTCGGCTTCCACGTCCATAATTTCAGCTATATGTTGCATGCATTCGTTTCCTCCAACAGGACAATAAAATCCATTAAGGTCCTTTTTATTTACTATCGCCTCTGCAAAATTTCTGCAGCCGGTATAACCACAACCACCACAATTAGCACCCGGCAAAACATCGTCAACAAGATCAATTTTAGGGTCTTCATATACTCTAAATTTTCGTGATGCAAAATACAGCACGATGCCGGCCAAAGCTCCAAGTGCACTTAATGATATCACCGAATAAATAATGACTGAATCCATATATGTTCTGTTAAGTATTTACTAATTTTTATAAATATGCATCAATAAAGATTTGCTAAAATATTTTTTTAAAAAATATAAAGCAATATAATAGGGGGCCATTGCAGCAAGTGCAATTAATCCCGCGATTAATTCATCATTAAAAAAATATGAACCAGCAAACAGTGTTGCCAGAAAAATAATAAAGGGAAGGATATAAGCCCAAAAAACAGCTTTTAATCCCTGGTTTTTTTGGATGGCAATTTTTACATGATTGCCTTTTTCAAATCGCCCGGTTGCATCATCTATTTCAATAATTTTCTCTTTTTTATCTGATAATGAGCAGGCAGTTTTGGCATGGCAATTTCCGCAGGCTGAATGGCTCATGATTCCTACCTTGACTTTTCCTGCATGTACCTCCTTAACAACACCCTCATGTTCAATTTCATAAAAAGAATTCATCTGTTTATTTTTTTTATTTTTATAGTCCATGTAGCTTGCCGCCGCTAACGGCGGGGGGGAGCTCGCCATGAGTTATATTTTTGACATTCACATTTCTATGATTTTATTAATAATCATCCGAGCGTGTGATCAATATTCGAATCATGGCCCGGTTTATATAAATATCCTCTTTTTTTCAATGGCAAAAATAAAATAAATCCGGTTATCTTGTTTAAAAAATTCACCTGATCAACTTAACCAGTTAAATATTATACGATAACAAATGTTGATTTAGTATGAACAAATAAAAACAAAACCAATATAAGCGGTAATTGAATATCCTACAAATCTTTTTCCATATAATGTACCATGTTTATAACTGTTTTAGAAAAATATCAAATAAATCGTTTGGAGGCTTTTGTAACCCAAAAATCGGTGGACTACTTTCATAAATAAGCAACTTTGAGACAGGGTCATGAAATTAACGGGCATGGTGAAACAGACACGAACTATTCTTCATTGGATCTGATCACGTCAAGGACACCTTTTACTCTTTCCAATTTTTTCATTAATTGATCCAGGTGTTCTGTATTATTGACGAGAAGTTTAATAGTTCCATTAAATTTCCCATTATCAGAATCAAATGTAATAGACCGCATGTTAACGCGCAGGTCCTTTGAAATTACTGAAGAAATATTATTTACAATACCCAATTCGTCTATGCCGTATATTTTAATAATGGTTTCATAATAACTCCCTTCTTTTTTTTCTGTCCACCGTGTTTGCATTACACGATGGTTATATTTTGACATCAATTGCTTTGCATTCGGACAATCTTTTCGGTGAATCTTAATACCTTCAGATATAGTGATAAATCCAAAAATATCATCTCCGAAAATAGGGTTACAACATTTTGCCAATGTATATTCAACCCGTTCAATTTCATTTTCAATGATTAAAAAATCATCTTTTTTTGCTTCGATCTCGGGGTTTGGTTCTATCCTTACCTCGTTTCCCGTTTCTCTCCTTTTTTTCAAGTCTTCTTCTTCTCTCTTTTTTTCAACACCACCGGATAAAAATTCTTTAAAATCAGCCAGGTTTATTTTCCCTGATGCAATATCATAATACATATCCGTTGATTTCTTATACCCGAAAAATTCCAATAGTTTATTAACATTTTTATCATCAAAAGACAACTTCCAGTTTTTAAATTTTCTTCTAACAGTATCTTTACCGTTTTCTGCTTCTGCATATTTGTCTTTGGCTAAAATTTGTTTGATTTTAGAACGGGCCCTCGGTGTCACTACATATTCAAGCCAGCTTGATTTGGGTGATTGATTTTTAGCAGTAATAATCTCTACCGTATCTCCATTATTCAATCTATGCTTAATGGTTACATTTTTGTCATTCACGCGTGCTCCAAGACACGAGGCACCAACATCACTGTGAATATCAAATGCAAAATCCAATACTGTTGCACCATACGGGAATTTTTTGATATCGCCTTTAGGAGTAAAAACAAATATTTCGTCTGTATATAGTGAAAGTTTTATATTATTCATAAAGTCGGTCGTATCTGCTGCTGTATTTTCAAGCACCTCCCTCACTCTTGAAAGCCAATGCTCCGACCTCATGTCTTCTTTCCCACCTTTATAACGCCAATGAGCAGCAAGCCCCTTTTCTGCAATCTCGTTCATGCGTTCGGTTCTGATTTGAACTTCTACCCATTTACCACCCGGGCCAACGACAGTTGTATGAAGCGATTCATAACCGTTGGTTTTTGGTATTGACACCCAATCACGCAACCTCCGTGGATTAGGTTGATATAGATTTGTAACAATAGAATAAACAGCCCAGCAATCTGACCGTTCATCTTTTAAACTATTTTTTAAAATGATGCGGACAGCAAAAATGTCAAAGATTTCTTCAAATTCAACATCTTTACTTTTCATTTTGTTCCATATGGAATGAATAGACTTGGTACGTCCCTTGATCTCGAAATTATAACCCTGCTTTCGTAACTCTTCATTGATCGGTTGAATAAATTTCCTGATAAACCGGTTTCGCCTGGTAGCAGTAATCCTGAGTTTGTTTCCTATGTTTTTATATGTCTCTGGTTTAGTGTATTTAAGTGCCAGGTCTTCTAACTCGGATTTCAGGTTATACAATCCCATCCGGTGAGCCAACGGTGCATACATTTGAGCAACCTCCAATGAATAAGATATTTGATGGTCTTTTGAAAACCTGTTCAACCTGCGCATTGTATAAAGGCGTTGGGCAAGTTTGATAAGTATAACCCTTATGTCACTTGATATTGCCAGTATAAATTTACGATAATTCTCCGATTGCATAAGGTTATACAATGAATCATATTTAGATATTTTGGAAATCCCGTCAATAATATTAACAATATGAGGGCCATAGGTTCTTTTTATTGCTTCACTTGTTATAGAACCGTCTTCCCATGAAGGGTAAAGAAAAATACTGGCAATGGAAGAATATCCCAGGTCAAATTCTGAAGAAACAATTTTAATGATTCCGAATAAATAATAAATATATGGTTCTCCTAAATAATCATTTTTAGTAGCGCAAGATTTCATGGATAAATTAAACGCTTTCCTAATCA
>CAYPTK010000056.1:4440-14325 GCA_964413555.1 uncultured Bacteroidales bacterium
GGTCATCACGTTTTAAGCGAAGAAGCCCCCTGTATTTATTTAATATTTTATTCTTTTCAGGTACAGTTGTATTGACTACTTGTTCATTCTCCATAAAAATCGTGTAAATTTTAATTCTGTTGTATCCCTTTATTTACAGAGTGATTATAATTACCGGGAAATGATTATTTTCCTCATTCTACGGTTATCCTGATTAAAAAGTTCCATAAAATAGACCCCGTCAGAAATACCCTGGATATTGAGCCGATAAAAAAATTCATTGTCAAGAACTTTGGTTAATATCAAATTTCCATTCGAATTATAGATATTAATTTTTTTGATTTCGTCATTGCTTTGAATATTAATAAAATCATGTGCCGGGTTAGGGAATACTCTTGGATATTCGTCACGTGAAACAGGATACCCGGGATCAATTGCCTTGAATGTTGATTCCGGTAAATCAAAATATATTCTTGAAATTCCTCCATATGTTGAAATCCAGGCACACGTGTCATTCTCAAAATGTATGTCCCGGCAATTTTCATCTACAAGGCCATCTGTTTTCGTAATAGAAAACCATTGTAATCCGGTGTATATTGAAATGCCACCCTGTGTTGCCATCCATATATTTCCCTTGGCATCTATTTCAACATCATTGATACTTGAGTGAAGAAGGCCGTCTTCCATTGAAAAATTCTGAAATGTAAAACGGTCAAAATACGACAACCCGTTGTTTGTTCCACACCAAATATTATCATGATGGTTTACAGCAATTGCATTGACATCATCTGACGGCAATCCATCATATATTCTATAATTGGTTAAAGAATGATTAGAATATAAATCTAATCCATCATTGGCCATCCACATTCTTCCATGGCTGTCAAATTCAATATCTTTTACAGGAGCATTTGTAAAATCAAAAAAATAAATCAGACTAAACCCGGTGTAATAATAGATAAGATTAGAAGTCCCGAACCATAACTTTCCGTTAGAACCGGATTCAATATCCCATACAGCATTTGAAGAAGACCAGGTATACATCTTCCAGGAGACACCATCAAATGCCAGTATTCCTGTATCAGATTCATAGTCATAATCACAACCAAACCAAACAGTATTATTTTTATCTGTATGCACAGATTTAAAACCGGTATTTCCCGATAAAGAAAATTCATATTCTGACCATTTATTATTTGAAAATCCGGCTATGCCTTTTCGTGTGGCGGCCCATACATATTTGTCCTGATGTGCAATTTCTTCAACCTTATTCGAAGGTATTTGATGAAAAACGCGGTGATATTGCCATGTACTGTCCTGATAACTCAAAAAACCATTTTTTGTCCCCACCCACATGATACCTTGATTATCAGAATATAATGATGTAATTTTGGTATTCTTTGCTACATGATCAATATCATGGTTTTTAAATATTGTATGGTTATACATGGACAATCCATACCATGTTCCACACCATATATTATTGTTCGTGTCAACACTTAAAGATGTAATCCAATCATCCAATAATCCGTCATCAGTGGTATAATTTGTTACAGAACTGTCATTAACACGGCTCAATCCCAGGCGGGTTCCTGCCCAAACTGTACCTGAAGTATCTACTGCAATTGAATAAACCCATGAGATTGGAAGTGAATCATTCAGTGAATAAGGCTGCCATGAACCTTCCCTGTAGATGGAGATTCCTCCATCATCGGTAGCGACCCAGATTGATCCGTCAGGATGCTCCGTGATATCCCTTGCATAATTATCGGTCAGGCCATCCTGCATGGTATAATTTGTCCATTGACCTGACGAAAAACGGGAAACACCATTTACCGTGGCAGCCCAAATAGTGCCATCAGAAGCTTTTATTACCCGCTTTACCTCTTTACTTCCTATACCATCTTTGATCGTGTATATAAATGCCACGCCAGGAGTTTCCCGTGTAATCCCATCATTGGTTGTAATCCATAAATCGTCATATTCACCGGCAATACTTGTACAAAAAACATCAGAAATACCCTCCGAGGTCGTGTATTGAACGATGAGTTCATCATTATTCAGGTTATATTTTAAAATACCGCCCTCGGTCGATATCAATAACAATGAATCGCACCGTAAAAAACCCGTTGTACTTGATGTATTGGTGTAATTTGTAATATTAAATGATTGACCGTTCAGTGAAAGATACAAGAGAAAATTAACTATTATTAAAAAAATAATTTTTGCAGGTTTTTTCATGTTCTTTATTTTATTATGCTAACAACATTAAAGTTTATATACCTGTAAAATTACAAAAAAATATTCAATTGTATAATTCGTATTTAAATCATATTGCCCGCTAACACGTAAACCTTGAACTTAAGACAGGCACTTGCTTCCAACTCATCATCGTAATACGTTCATCCCCTCTGTTCTTCTCGATTTGTATTGAAATCCACGCGTCATTTCCCGTTTCAAATACTGATTAGCGTAAAAAGGAAATCTTCATAAATAAAACAAACGATATACAATTTTTAGTAAACATTAAAATAAAAATCTATAATTAGAGGACTACTTCAAAAATTAATTTTATTTTTGTACCCTATATTATTTAAAATTTAAATAATTGTGCATTTATGATTTATTTTTTAGATGCCATTATTTTTAAATTTATTTTTTAACATTTTAATAATAAGGTTTTTGTAGCCATTTAAATAATTTTTTCATGTTATCCTGGTAATTAGAAATAAAGATATTGGATAAACATGGGCAGATTTGACAAATGACAATACTACCACATTATTAGAATAAAACACATTAAATTAATCAACAATGAACATTTATGTAGGAAACCTTAATTTTAAGGTAAAAGAAAATGATCTTAAAGAAATTTTTGAAGAGTACGGAGAAGTAAGCTCTGCTAAAATTATTACTGACAAGTATAGTGGTAAAAGCCGTGGATTTGGCTTTGTTACTATGGATGATGATGAAGATGCGAACAAAGCAATCAGCGAGCTCAATGGAGCATCTTTTGAAGAAAGGGAAATGGTTGTAAATGAAGCAAGACCGAGAAAATAATGGAAAAAGGTAAAATCAAATGGTATAATGAAATCAAAGGTTATGGTTTCATTACTACCGAAAACAGCGATGATATATTTGTCCATCGGACAGGTATTTTAAATTCAGACCAACCATTGCAACCCGAACAGGAAGTAAGCTTTGAAACAAAAGAAACTGAGAAGGGCACAATTGCAATTAACGTAACACAAATTATTTAATTTGACCTCATTAAATATTGGCAATATCAATATACCCATTCCCATAATACAAGGTGGAATGGGTATTGGTATTTCATTATCCGGACTCGCTTCAGCAGTAGCAAACATGGGTGGTGTGGGTGTTATTTCAACAGTTGAAATAGGACTTACATCAACAGAAAGTGACTCCGGACACAAGCAAAATAATATTGATGCGATACGCCGTGAAATCCGAAAAGCGCGGAAAAAAACAACGGGTGTATTGGGAGTGAATATAATGATGGTACTTTCTAATTTTTCTGATATGGTTCGCACTTCCATAGAAGAAGGTATTGACATCATTTTTTCAGGAGCAGGACTTCCTCTTGATTTACCGAAATACTTGAAAAAGGAAAACAATCCTAAACTTGTTCCCATTATATCATCTGCACGTGCCGCTTCTATTATCTGCAATAAATGGAAACAAAATCACAATTATTTACCAGATGCATTTGTTGTTGAAGGGCCTAAAGCAGGCGGTCATTTGGGTTTCAAATACAATGACATTGAAGATAAAAACAATACACTGGAAAAACTGTTATCTGATGTACTGTTAATTACAAAAGAAATAGAAGACAAATACAAGAAAATAATTCCTGTAATCGCGTCCGGTGGGATTTATACCGGGAATGACATGTATCACATTATGCAACAGGGAGCTTCGGCTGTACAATTAGGTACACGGTTTATTGCTACAGAAGAATGTGATGCATCCCCTGAATTCAAAAACGCCATTATAAACGCTTCGAAAAATGACATTAAAATCATTAAAAGCCCTGTAGGAATGCCCGGAAGAGCTATTTACAATAAATTTCTTCAAGAAGCAAATGATGGAAAAAGGAAACCTTCTTTTTGCAAATATAATTGCATTAAAACATGCGACCCGAGAACTACCCAATTTTGTATAGCTGAAGCTCTTTTGGCAGCATATAAAGGAAATCTTACAAATGGCTTTGTTTTTACCGGCTCAAACGCGCATAAAGTTCAAAAAATATCCACGGTTGAAAAAATATTTAAAGAGTTAATGGATGAATATCAGACAGAACAAAATAACGTGAGAACTCAAAACCTTAAAAGGGAATCTTAATCCTCTGTACCATCATCCCACCAAACCCCGTCAGTAAGCTGAACATCCGGCACATTATTCCCATTGGTACTGATTTCATTTTGTGGATAAGGAAATCTCCTTGGCGGTTCGCCAAGTGGATTTTTCAGTCCTGGAATACCAGTCCGGCGCCAGTCGGTATACACTTCAATGGACTGAAATGGCCATAATGCAATAAATTTCTGGGAAATAATATCTTCAAGTGTTAAGTTTTGAGGCGCCATAGCCAACACGTTATTAAAAAAATCATTATTATTTAAAACAGAATCAATGGATATTCCATAATCCTGAAGATCTTGTGATATGGCTTGCTGGTATGCCATGAAAGCTACATCATAACTTCCATCCGAATGGTTTAATTTGGCTAATCTTAATTTGCATTCTGCTTTGATAAAAAGTAATTCTACATAAGAAATTAAAGGAACTGGAGTATTAGGTTGTAAAACATTATATGAAATATTTGAATATTTAGAACTATTAACATCCAGGTCTGCATTCCCGTTTAAAGCGGGCACGTATGCATTGGAGTCGTAAGCTATGGTGATCATTTTTGATCTTCGCGGGTCACTGTTATTATTTAACAGATCATACAATGTTTTGCTGATTGAAAATGCATTTCTCATCCTGTACCAGGGATTTTGATGAGAAATATCTTCGGAGCTGCTCCATTTATCAAAAACCATTTCATCGCCTTTACTCCCAAAGGCATTTTGCAAACATTGCAAAGCATTTATTGCCGAATTTTGAGCATCTCTTTTACTTAAATGATTATATAGCCGGGCTTTTAATGCCCAGGCAGCTTTTTTCCACTTTTCAGTATTCCCGTCATATATAAAATCTTCTTCCCCGGGTGTTTGAATGGATGATTTACCCAAATTCACAATCGCTGAATCCAAAACGCGCTGCAAATCATTATAGATATCTTCCTGTTTATCATATTTAGGCTGACGATTTTCTTTGCCTTTCAATGCTTCACTGTAAGGGATCCTGCCGAATAAATCTGTAGTTACTGAAAACGTGTAAGCATAAAGTACCTGGGCGATCCCCTTGTATTGATAATTGCCTTCTTCTTCTCCTCCTTCAGATGCACGGTCAATAATTGTTTTCAGGTTTTTTAACGTGCTGGTATAAAGATTCAACCATGCATTTTCAGAAAGCTTTGAATTGATACCACTACGCGCGTCCAATTCATACATCCTTCCATTTGTCCCAGCGTTATGTTCAGAGAAAATCGAACTATACCAGGCAATGTCAGATGCCTCGAGATAATAAGGAACACCACTTGTAACATTCGGAATAAGAGATTGCACGGGAACCTCCTCGGGATTGTTCGGGTTATCATCTATCTCATCCAGTATATCCTCGGAACACGAGATCATTAGTATAAATAATAGCATTAAAAATATATTGATCGGTTTCACCAGGTATGTAATATAGTGATGTTTCATTTTTATTAAAATTTTAATTTAACTCCTCCACCAAATGATTTTGTATTTGGAAGGGCTATATATTCAAATCCTCCAATTCCATTTCCACTTGAAGTACTGACTTCAGGATCAAAATTTGGATAATCTGTCATCAACCAAAGGTTTCGCCCGCTAAGATATACTGTTGCTGATTGGGCAAATAATGATTTCAACCATTTCCCGGGAATTTCATAGCTTATCCTGATTTCTCTTAACCTGAAAAACGTGGTATTGAACACGGCTGATTCAGATATATTCCATAAAACCTGGTCATAATAGACATCCATCTTATCCGCTGGAATGGTAATATCATTCTCTCCTACAACCACTAGTTGACCATTATTATCCATGTATCCTTTTTTCGCGTTTTCAACTTTTAATCCTTGTTCACGATTCTCTGTTTCTTCTCCTATTCCATATGCCCATAACAACGCGTTCATTCCACTGAACATATTACCGCCTTTTCGCCAGTCAGCCTGAATTGATAATGTAAAAGACTTGTATTCAAGTGTATTAAAAAAATTAAATTCAAAATCAGGATTTACTTTTGCAATCACTTTCGGGTCACCCTGCAGTGGCATCCCGTAATTCGGATTCACGCTACCGCTTTCAGTTGTTTCGCGGCTGTCCACTACAATATTGCCATTTTGATCCCTGACATAAGAAGAACCAAAAATAACAGGATATTCAAGGCCTTCATAGGCAAATACCCCAACACTCTCGAAATTCTGGTCGCCCACGGCAATTCGTTCTACTTCTTTTGATAAAGATTTCACTGTATTATTATAAGTAGTGAAATTGGTGCGTACGGTCCATGAAAAATTTTTGTTTTTAACAGGTTTTAAAGATAACATTACCTCGTGGCCTATGTTTTGAATTTCACCTGCATTCCTGTATTCATTTGCATATCCTGTTGACCTGGGCAGGGGCACTGTAAATATCTGATCTTTTGCATTGGTTTTATAAAAAGTATAATCCACTCCTACACGATTATTAAAAAACCGGAGGTCTATACCTGTTTCAAAGGTATTGTTATTTTGTGGCCTTAAATTATCCGTGCGTAATGTACTTGTTTCTGAATACGCAACAACCTCTTTATAAGGAAACGTGTAACTGGTTCCTGATAAACCTGTTGTATGCGTAGTAGAAAAATAATAATTGTTTGTTGCATATATATCACCTGCTTGTCCAACCTGTGCATAAGAGACCCTGACCTTACCGTATGCCAGGTATTTATTTTTTCTGAAATAATCGAGTTCTGTAAACACAAAACCTAAAGATACAGAAGGATAGAAAAATGTCCTGTTACCTCTTGGCATATTGGAAACAATGTCGGTACGCCCGGTAGTTGTAAGAAACAACGTGCTTTTGTAGTCCATTTCGAGGCTTCCATATATACCAATAGTCCGTTCACGTGTAATGATACTGCTCACGAGTTGTTCATTTGTTCCCATGATATTATCAAATCCGCCAATCTGAATACCTGTTCCCAGCAAACTCTGGGTTGCTGTTCTGGTATCATAAAATTCATTTCCAACGAGTACATTCATTCCAATATTTTCATTGATTTCCCGGGTTACATTGAGTTGTAAATTCGAATAAATTGAATTGAAATAAAAAACACGATCTCTGATTCCCCCCCCGGACGGCAAATCTGGTTCACTTGCTATGACAGGGTATCCCCTCCCCTCACCGGAACCCAGTGAGACAACTTCTTTATCTTTCAGTGTATAATTATCTATCCCTGCCCTGTATGATGCATTGAGCCAATCATTTGGAGAATACACGAAATTCATATTTCCAAAAAACCGGCTTGTTTGCTCTTGATAATTATTATGTTCGAGTGCCCAGTATGGATTATCTGCATCTTTCCTGTAATGTTTTTGAATATACTGATTATCGGGGTGCTCATAAGGCGTATTGGCCAAATCATACGTGCGGGGTGCGAAATAAACTGAGAATAAAGGATTGGCCACGTTCGGGCCATCTGGTACCTTATTCACTTTTATATTAGAATAATTTAAAGAAGCACCGGCTTTTATTTTATCCGTCAGGTCTATTATTCCCTTAAACTTCGTGGTATATTTATCCATACCGGTTGTTGGAATGATTCCGCTTTGATTTACTGATGAAAACCCTAAAGCATATTGTCCTTTGTTATTGGATGTGGCGATATTCACAGAATTTTTAAATGTTTCACCCGGTTGAAAGAAATTACCGATATTGTCATATACAGCAGGGGTATTTGTTGGTTCACCTTCTACAGGGAAGGAGTACGGGTTTTGATACCCTGTTATATAATTTTCTTCCTGTGATTGGTATGGTTTCAGCGTATCGATACGCGGCCCCCATGAATAAGATGAATACAGGTTAAGTCTTCCATCGTCACCTTGAGCATATTTATCTTGCAATTTCGGGAGTCGTGAAACTTGTTCACGTGTATACGTTGAGTTAATTGAAACCAGGGTATTTTGTTTTGCATTTGCAGCAGCATCACCACTTTTTGTAGTGATTACCACAACACCATTTGATGCACGTAATCCATAAAGAGCAGCAGCAGCAGCTCCTTTCAAAATGTTAATAGATTTAATATCTGAAGGGTCTATATCCAGCGACCGTGAAGATGGGTCTGTCCCTTCACCCAGTGATGTTGTAAAAGCCCTGTCTGTTGAGACAGGCATTCCATCTACAACATATAAAGGTTGATTATTGGTGGATATGGAACTATTCCCCCTGATCCTGACCTGGGAACCCGCCCCGGGCATACCGCTTTTCTGTTGTACAAGTACTCCGGCTGCTTTTCCCTGCATTGCTTTGGCAATATCTTCTTCACCAGAATTCTCTATTTCATCTCCCTCGACCTGTTGAGTTGTATATCCCAACGCTTTTTTCTCTTTTCTGATCCCCATGGCTGTTACCACCACTTCTTCAACAGCTATTGCTTTGGAACGAAGCGTCACATTTATCTGCCGGCGATCGTTCACGGGAAACGCCTGTGTTTCTTTTCCTACAAAACTAAAAACCAATGTATCATTGGGTGATGGTACATTTATCGTATATATTCCGTCTAAATCTGTGATTGTCCCCTGACTTGTGCCTTTTACCACAATTGTGACACCGGGGATAGGCTGTCCGTCTTCTGCATCTGTAACTACTCCTTTAATTTCAACTGACTGGGCTTCACTTCGCAAAATGAATCCGGCTAAACATAAAAAAACAAGTATCAATCTCTTCATTATACAAAAAAAGATGGTTATATTTCACGTTCAAATATCCATAATTTTTTGTTAACTAAAAAGAAAAAAATCATTTTTTTAATATTTTATTTTCCAGACATTTCCTGAAACAAAAATTATACACGCGATAAAGTTATATACAGCCTGCAAAATCCAAATGAAATATTACTTTTCAAACACGGCCGCTCTGCTGAAAAAAATCGAAGGCATGTCAACAAAATTAAGTCCTGTCTCCAGGAAATATTCCATCACGCTTTGAAATGGTTTCTTTTTTACATGAAACACGGGCTGTGAAATAAATAATTTCCCGCCTGGTTTTAGCGCATCATGTATTGTCCTGAATAATTTTTCTTGTTCAGGTATTTCGTGGATGACATAGAAAGCCAGGATAAAATCCAAACAATTTTTATATCCTATACTACTGAATGGCCTGTTTTCTAATTCAATTACATTTGAAATTTCGTTAGCCTCCATTTTCCTTTTAACAATATCAAGCATTCCTTGCTGAATATCCAGTGCAATGATCTTACCTGTCTCGTTTAGCATTCGTGCTATAGGAACTGAAAAATAGCCCGGGCCACACCCCAGTTCCAATATTGTCATATCAGGTTGTATCGGAAGTTTCGCAAAATAGCAATCATAAAACATTCTATAATACCCTAAAATACAGACAAAAGCGAGCTTTTATGCATAAAAAAATTCTTGACTACAAAAAACTTAATTTAAAATTGAGTTTTTTGATTTATTTTAAGCATTGCAACATCTAATCGCGCTCTTTTATGTTCTTTTAAATAAAGGTTTTGCTCTTTTACTAAATCTTT
>CAYPTK010000057.1:0-14229 GCA_964413555.1 uncultured Bacteroidales bacterium
GCGGAAACAAACATTCGAGTATTATAAAGGTAAACATATTGCAATGGTACTCGTTGCAATAGCATTTACCGGCTTCGTTTCTGAAAATACTGTAAATGGAAGGTTTGTCAGAAAAGGCATTCCACAATTTTTCAAGGTTTTCTTTTCGTTTTCTGACCAATATGATTTTTATAGACAAACAGAATTAAATAATACGCCAAAAAAGATTAAAGCATCTGTTCAGGATAATAATGATAAAACGTTTGTCCTTATCATCGGGGAGTCTCTTAACAGGCATCATATGTCGCTATATAATTATCATCGTATAACAACTCCAAATTTAGATAAAAGAGATGATATTTATATATTTAGCAACGTGGTTTCTGCATATTCAAACACCATAAACTCTGTATTATCAATTTTATCCGAAACAAACCTGGATAACAAAAAGAAACAAAACGAATGCATCGATATTTTTGATATATGTTCATCAGCAGGATTTAAAACCTACTGGTTATCAAATCAGCCTCCATATGGAATCTGGGAAAATAAAATTACATCATTGGCTAAAAAAACTGATTATTATAATTTTGTAAATATCGCGAGCAATTCTTCGATGGAGGCAACATTAACAGCATCTTATGACAATAAAATATTCATGCCTTTTAAAAAAATCCTGGCATTAGATGCAGATAAAAAACTAATAATAGTCCATTTAATGGGCAGTCATACTTCCTATAAAAAACGTTATCCTGGCAATTTTAAACTCTTCAACGGGAATACTCATAAAGAAAAAATTATTGCACAATATGACAATTCCGTTTTATATAATGATTATATTGTTGATTCACTGATAAATATCATGAATGCATATAGCAAATTAAATCATAAGATATTATCAGCTATATATTTATCAGACCACGGCGAAAACGTGTATGATGAAGGGAATAAATTAGGACATACCTATACGGACAAACTTCCTAAAGCAAATGTAGAAATTCCTTTTATTGTTTGGCTCTCTAATGAATTTAAAACAAAATATCCTGTAAAAACACGTGAAATACAAAATCAACTGGAAAAACCATATGTTATTGATGACCTTTTTCACGGCATTATAGAAATTAATAATATAAACACTCCGTATTTTAACAAAAAAAGGAGCTTGTTTAACAAAGAATATAATGACAAGAGAAAACGCGTTTTGATTGATAATCATGATTATGATATACATTAATTTGTCCGGGTATAAAGTAGTCAAGTGTTTGGATCATAATGTTCGATAACGAGGCTCGTGAAGCCCCAAAATTGCTCATTTACATGCAAATAGCACGAGTCTTTTTGACTTGTGCTCATGTTATAGCTTCCATCAAATACAGGAATAATTCTTAAAGGACTATCTAAATGAAGGAAATCTAATATTTATCCCGAAAAAACTTGCCAAACAATGCCCAATCCTCAAAAACATTAATTCTTTATTATTTTAATGATGCCTTTCATTTTATTGGCATTCATTAGTTTTAAAAAGTATATACCGCTTGCCTCATGTATTTGGTAATGAACCCTATTCACGTTTCTATATCTTTTTTCCGAGATCAATTCCCCCATTATATTGATTGTCTGAATAGTGATGTCTTGTTGTTTTTCGTTAAATGATATCGTAATATCGCCATCAGTGGGGTTGGGGTAAAAAATAAAATGCCCTTCACCATGAATTGCAGCTATTCCTATACTTTCAAAGGCATAACATGCTGAAGTGTCCCTGCATCCTGCCAGTATCACTTCAACTGCATAACTTCCCTGTGAATCAGGCACGAATGTTTGATTTGTTTCCCCTGGGATTCTTATATAATTATCCTGATCGCACACCAGCCATTGATATGATGCACCCGGTGTTTTTGAAACAAGTGAACTATCCATGATGGTAATGGCAGTGTCTATTTCCGGAATGACGAGATCTATGGTTATTATGCTGTCACAACCGTTTGAATTGGAAATGGTATCATGAAAAACACCGCTCGTTGAATAAATGTACTTACCGCTTGGAGATGTATAATGTAAACAAACAACAGTGTCTATAGAAGATGAAGTAGGGCCAAAAACCGAGAGGTTCACGGTAATTTCCATGAAACAATCCCCCGTGCCAAAAATCGTGTCTTCATGTATCCCGCTTTCTGTCCATGTATATCTGCCACTCGGGGATACAAAAGTACTACAGGTGGATGTGTCCATGGTAAAAAATGACTTACAAGGCGTGTATAAATACGCGGATCCAACATTCTCTTGTTTTTCATCATCGTATTTTACCCCGGCAATCATCAATTGATCGCTCACGGCAACAGCCATGCTGTAATATTCATGGCTTTCCCAGTCCGAGGCGGTTATTTTTTGGGTTTCGGTCATGTTTTCCCATCCTGTAGCGGGTTTTTCAAAAAAATAAAGCGACCCTGTATTATCATCATGATCATCATCATTCGGGGCTCCAGCGACGAGATAATCCCCTGATATGCTTATGGAAAATCCAAAGTAATCACTTTCTGCCCCGTCCGAGGGAATAAGCTTGGCAATCTCGTTCATGTTTGTCCAACCGGTACCGGGCTTTTCAAAGATATACACGGCACCACTATTTAAACCATACACGCTGTCATTTGAAGAAATGGCCAAAATGTCGCCATCAAACTTTATTTGTTTCCCGAAATAATCATCTTCTCCCGCGTCAGAAGGCGCGAGGGTAGCTATATTTGACCAGCTTCCGCCATCTTTCTCATACAAAAGCACGGCCCCGCTGTTTTTTCCATTTACATCCTTCTTTGTGCTCACGGCGATAATCCCGCTGGAATCGACATCAAGGTGGGAACCAAAATTAAAATTCCAGTCCTGGTCAGGATCGGTAAGTTTGGCAGTTTCTACCGTGTCTTTCCAGCCGGTTTTCGGTTTTTCATACACGTAGACTGCCCCAGTGTTTTTATCAAATTGATAATCAGCAGACTTTGCCCCGATGGCGATTACATCGCGGTTAATGGCTACGGCACCCCCGAAATCATCGTCGTCAGCCCCGTCAGAAGGGATTAGTTTGGCTGTTTCGGCCATGTCTTTCCAGCCATTTTCGGGTTTTACAAACACGTAAGCCGAACCGCTCTTGTAGCCGTTCACGGTATCATCTACAACGCCAACCACCACGGTACCGGTTTCAATATCAATGTCCACGGGATCACCAAAATACTTGTCTTTTTCACTGTCTGATGGTGATAAAGTAGCCAGTAAGGGAAACGGGTAGTGAGCAGAATACACGTGAACCGCCCCCGTTTTCACATATCTGCCGGGCGAACCAACAACAAAGTAATCATTGCCAATGGCTACCGAGGCACCGTAATAGTCACCATAATTCATGATACGCGGGAAAGGCAATAATTTAGCGGTTTCTGTACCAGATTCCCAGGCAGGTGCCTGTTTTTTGAATATGTACAGGGCGCCGGAAGAACTTCCAAGTCCATCTGCCCCCTGAGCGCCGACAATAACTGTGGCTTTATGAATGGCCACGGTATTGCCAAAACGATCTGAATGCTTGTTATCAGAAGCTTTGAAAATGGCTGTTTCCTTTATACCTGTCCATCCCGTGTCCGATTTAACAAACAGGTAAGCAGAATCCGTGTAGGCCCCGATAACTAAGGTATCCATGAAAATATCAACATCGGTGCCAAAATAGGACTTTTCACTGGCATCAGAAGGAGTTATTTTTGCCG
The DNA here is from genome assembly GCA_964413555.1 of uncultured Bacteroidales bacterium. GTDB lineage: Bacteria > Bacteroidota > Bacteroidia > Bacteroidales > JBBRXJ01 > CAYMKE01. The sequence continues at coordinate 3,720 of CAYPTK010000057.1, forward strand.
TTTCAGTGGTGTCTGTCCAACCGCTGGCCGGTTTCGTGAAAATATAAGCAGCTCCACTCACATCCCCGTGGTCATCATCATTTGCTGCCCCGGCAACGATGGTATTGTTATCAATGGCCACGACCTTTCCAAGATAATCCCTGGCTTCCGCGTCAGAAGCCAACAACCTGGCCGTTTCCGTGGTATCTTTCCATCCGCTGGCAGGTTTGTCAAACACGTATACCGCACCACAATTAAGATGGCCATTGAATGTTCCGGTAGCACCAACGACAATGGTACTGTCGTCACAATCTACTGCTCTCCCAAAATAAGTGAAGGGCTGCAAACCGGCAGGCATTAATTCGGCTGTTTCCGTCGTGTCAACCCATCCGCCGGCAGGTTTTTGGAACACGTATACCGCACCGCCATTATTTTTATATTCTGAATTCAGATAATCGGGTACAACGATCATGTCGCCATGAATAGCCACCTCTGATCCAAAAGAATTGCTTTCCCCTGTATTTGATCGCCGAAGAACGGCCGTTTCTGTCATGTTTTTCCACCCGTTTTCGGGTTTGACAAAAACATAAGCGGCCCCTTTTATATCAGTATAATTTCCTCCCACCACGATGGTGTTGCCGTGTATCGCGAGCGATTTGCCAAACGCTGGATCCGGGACACTGCTTCTTAAGGTTGCCAGGGTGTCGTAGTTTCCATTGTTAGCGAATACATGTACTATTTTCTCGTCATCTAAATAAGAAGTTGCAACAATGTAATCATCATTCAGGGCAATATGATTTCCAAAAGCGGTTTTCGCGGCTTGTAAAAATGGTTCGGGATATATTTTTTTAAACTCGTTCCAATGTTCCTGTCCCCTCGAGGGAAGTGAAACAACGGCCAAAAAAAACAAAAATAAGATCAACTTTCTGTAGCAACGTGAATTCATCATAATACTGTTTTAATATGTTTATTGAATCATTAATTTTTTTCGCGTTATGCCGCGTGCATTGTAAAACCTTAAAATATATCCGCCTTTGGGGAATTTTGTTACATCTATTTCAACCGGGTTGCCAACTATTTTTTCCCGGTGCACGACATGGCCTTTTAAATCCGTCAAGGTAAGGTATTCATAGTTCCCGTTAAGTCGGGCGCGAACGATTTGACGGGCGGGATTAGGGAATACCTGAACCAGCCCTTCCTCTAAATTCATTATAATCAGATTGGTATCGTTGCCCGTCCCGGTTGCCGTGGAGGTATCGTTAACAATCACTTTTATGATAGCAGTATCTGATAAGAGGCCATCAAAAACCCTGACAGGAACAAAATGGGTATCGGCCACGGTAGAATCTTTACTGATGATAAAAAAATCACCCGTGCTTTCATTTAATGAAAACATACCCGCGATGGTGTCCCTGCCAATAGAAAACAAGAGTGGGCCGGGAATATTGTCCGCGTCGGTTGCTGCCAGGGTACCAAGCAGCAAGGTGTCCGGTAAAAACGGGTAATCCTGATGAAAATCGGTTTCCTGGATATCGGGCGGGTTATCGTTAATGTTGAGAATGGTCACCACGATACTGGTATCGAGGTTTCCCTGCTCACGCGCGAGATGAAACGAAAGGTGCAGGGTATCTTGCCCGAAGGTTTCATAGTCCACTGGTTGTAATGCATAAAGGCCGTTATTCTCAATGCTAAAGTAATGGGCATGCCTGCCCTTCATGGTCACGTTATAGGAGGTGAATAAATTCGAATCGGCCACCACCGGGCCCAAGAAGGCCATGTTTTCAAGTTCTTCTTCTATTGCCACATGTTTCGCGACCATTTCCGGCACATAATTTTTATAAAAAGAATAATGAAGGCCGCCAACAGCGGGAACAAAAACACCATTGTCCTGAAATCTGGCACTCTTTACTTTATTGCCCGTGAGGTTTATGGTATCGTACGCGATACTGTCCCAAACCATTGACGAGGATACGAGGTTGATTTTTTCATCATTGAATATCCATAACGTGCCGTTTTTATCACTGGCCATCGCCCTGGTGTAATTGTCTGCCAGGGGGGAATTGTCTTCATGAAAATGTTCCCACGTGCCATTTTTATACCTGGCAATACCTTTGCCCGCTCCTCCCCAAAGGTAACCGTCAGGGCCAATGGCGATGTAGGGCCTGCCATATTTGCCAAATATGGTATCGCTTTCAGGTGTGAGGTCGGCCACCGTTCCGCCATGGTATTTTTTCACCCCGCCTATATTATCCCAATAAGCAAAATAAAGCGTGTCGCCAGGGCCTTTGATACATTGAGAGGCTCCTGTAACTGGAAGGGTTTCCCAGTTGCCGCCGCTTTTTTTATACACGGAATCCATTAAAACAACCGTGTCCGTGGCATCAATAAAGATATGCTTGATTTCATTCCCGGTTGCAGTAATGGTTTCGCCGGGAATAAACGAAACAACCGAATCATCTTCAAGTATGTATATCCCCTTGCTTGTGCCAGCCCATAGCCTGTCGTTACCATCCATCACCAGGGAAAATACCTGGTCATCAATGGGGCTGTTGTAATATCTTAGGGTTTTCCACTGAAACCCGTCAAAAATGCCCAGGCCATATACCCTTGATCCCACGTAAAGTTTTTTATGCTTGTAGGAATGTTCCACACCAGAGATGGCCGAGGGGCATCCATAATAAAAATGCTTGTTGGCCACGCCTTTTGAAGTTTTTATCAATTCCCTGCTGGTCAAATACCATACTGTGCTGTCGTTTTGCATGTAAGCGCCATACACGTATTCCATCCCGTTATAATCAAAAGTTGTAAATTGTTGCCCGTCATATTTTACCCCTTCGGAATTTCCCATGAAATAGATATTTCCATGACTGTCTTCCAAAATCTCTTCTATTCTAAACCCCAGGAGCGTGTCCGTCAAATATTCCCACTGGCCGTTTTTATACCTGCCAAGGGTGTCGTGGTGATATTTATTGTTGGCCAAGATACTGAAACAAGCCCATACACTACTGTCTTTCGCTGCATGAAAAGCATCGAAGTTGTTGGAAGGGAGGGCGGAATATTCTTCGCTTTTGTTATGATATTCCCAGGATTGCCCATCATACACGTAAAAACCGTGTTGGAAAGCATACACCCAAATATTGCCCAGTTCATCAACCTGAAATTCCCATGTCCTCTCATCGCTAATGGCAAAATCTTCACTGGTGAAATAACTCCAGCTTTCACCGTTCCACGTGCATATACCGTTCATATACGTTCCAAACCAGATATCGCCCGACGGCATTTCCATGATATCCCTGATGTTCATATCAGAAAGGCCGTTGGTGGTATCATAGAAAGTCCAGTCATGGCCGTCAAATTTCGCAACACCATTATCCCGGATACTTAGCCAAAGGTTTTCCTGGCTGTCCATGCACAGAGCCTGGATATCATTGCCGGGCAGCACGTTGCTTTCATCATAAATTCTTTTAAACGCCCCGCTGGTATCAAATACCATGAGCCCTGACTTCGTGGCATGGAATACCTCGTCACCTGACAATAAGACCGTGCCTTTCCCATTGTCATGATAAATGTTTTGAAAAGGGAATTTCGGGGATTGTGCATTTAAAGAATAAAAAACACATAACCAGCCTGCAATGAAAAGAGATAGAAATGTTTTCACAATATAGCTTATTAAGTTTTAACAAAACAAAGACAAAAATAATCAAAAAAAAAAGGGTGCACCCTTTTTCTCCTTACAAAGTTTGTTTATTAAACTGCACCACAAATGAGAGTAACAATTATTTTTTACTTGCTGTATAAAGATTTTTCGTAATCCCGACACCAGTGTGAAAGACATTCAAATATTAATACCCAAAAATGTTATCAATTAGAGCTTTTTGAAGGGATAAAATAATGTTGGGCAATTCTTACTATGGTAATAATATTCATGAGGTTTGTTGACGGTGTAGGCACAAGTCAAAAAGACTCGGGCTATTTATGGGTAAATGAGCAATTTTGGGGCTTCACGAGCCTCGTTATCGAACATTATGATCCAAACTACTCGACTTTATAGACGGACACTAATTAGTGTTTTACAACAGGGCGTGTTATCTGCCCATCCTGGCCTGACACATGGAGCACATAATATCCTGCTGGAATATGCGAAACGTCGAGTGTTGTCAATCCCGTTGAAATTAGACGGGGAGATAATACAGGTTTTCCATTTACATCCGTGATTTGTATTTCCACAATTCCTGATGTCTTGTTTTGAACACGAACATTAAGTTTGTCTTGAACAGGGTTCGGATACACGGAAACATCATTTTCCAACATGTCTTCATCTCGTGCACGGGTCATTGTTGTTTTGTATGTATACATTCCTTTGTTGGTACCAAAAAATAATACATCTTTATTGCTGTCTTGTATAATTAACAGATCATTGGCATAAAAATCGTTTCCGAGTCCACTAAAAATGGTATCCCAGGAATTCCCGAAATCATGGCTTATGTAGTACATCAGATCGCCATGCAATGTGCCGTTATCGCTCCCGGTAGCATATACTACATCCGGATCGGTTGGGCTTAATGCAATATCTAATATATAGGTATAGCTTGAAGGTGCTAAAACAGTATCCCAAGAGTATGCACCATCCAAAGACCGCATGATGCGCCCCTCCATGCCAAGAAACAGGTCATCTGAATTATTTGGATTGATGAATAAACAATTGGAAGCATTATTTCCTTCGGGATTCATTTCATTTTCAAACTGTTCCCATGTATTCCCATAATCGGTTGATTTTAGAAGGTAAGCCTGGAATAAAGAGAGTTCACCTCCTGCCCATATACGCGAAGGCATGTTGGTGTCAATCTTCATGATGGTGGATTGATATCCCATTGCATCCCATGTATTAGGATATACCAGTTCCCAGCTATTTCCACGGTCTGTTGATTTAGCCACTACATATCCGCCCCTGGCATATACTGTATCGGGGTAACGCCGGTCAATTTCCAATTGGGCACATGCTGTTAATCCATAGTACCCTCCTCCGGGCCCGCCAAACTCATTCTGAAACTCATTCCAGGAAGCACCACCATCTGTTGTCCTATAAATTGAAATGGTATCAGGATATGGTGGAAGCTGTCTGGCCAGCATCATTTCCGAATGACTAAACAGGACAAGATCCAATATCACTTCTTCCCGCATGCCTATGGAGGCCCAATTGGTATCTCCGGAATAGATCCCTTTTTTGTAGACCCCATCATTGGTTGTCACATACAAGGTGTCATTCAATTCATGAATGCCAAAGATGAGTTTGGCAGATAATCCTGCTTTTTCCCATTGTCCATAGAGATATGTAAAGGAAACAGATAAAATAATCGTGATGATAAAATAATAAATTGTTTTCATAATGACTTTAATTTTAGATTATTCTATTTAATTTCTTTTACAGCCAACTCACAATCCCTGGTAATAGGACGTGTGGTGGAGTTGAATTTATTCCATGCAACGATATCTGCTACAATGGTATCCGTAGTAAAGGTATGGTTGCATGCAAATGTTAAATCTGCTTTTTGAGACCCCTTATAGCTAAATCCTTCTGTTAACGTTGGAATCATAATAAGGCTGATTGTACTATCGGTTTTACAAAACTCCTTGGTTGAAGCCATTAATAAATGTTCTCCAATTTCACTTGTATATCCCTGGCCAAAAAAAGATGCAGTATCGGGCCTTAAACTTCTCCCCCATTTTGTATTTCCATTCTGGCCTATTGCAAAAACATGTCCTATTTTATAAGCATAGGCATCACTACCTGACAAACAGGCTGTTTGTATTAAACATGTGCCAGAAGGTGTTTCAGAGACAAAAACAGGGATATCCGGAGAGTTGTATTTATCAAAAATAATATTACACAGGGGAGACGGTGCATCATATGCTTTAGCCCAAAGAGGATTGCCCTCTGCATTGGTTTTAATAAATATAAACCGGTTTGGGTTACTACTTGTCTCAATGCTCGCGTTCATAGAGGTATGTCCTGCTATAAGCATATTGCCATCCTCTAAAAATTTCATCTCTCTGAATGTCATCTTTTCATTTTCCAATGCATGCAATGTCATTTTTTTAAAGTTCAACTCCTTTGTTAATTCAAGGAAAAAATAGGCGTTTGAAGTATACCCGGTTATGCAAATATCTTTATTTGATCGTTCGCGCATGTTTACCACGTTATATCGTGTAGCAACATCTGAAAGGGGAATCGAAATGCCTTCTTTTCCGGATCCGTCAAAATTCACTCTATACACGACTATGTCGTGAATGTCAGCGGTTCCAGACCAGGGCTTAAACACGTCTTTCCCACAAATAAGAATATCCTGGTCTCTTACCACCACAGGCCCTCCGCTCCTGTGTGATCCTGACTCCCAGCTTACTCTTCCCAATTCCTGTTCCCACTCTATGTCTCCTATTGAATTGTATTTCATGAGCCTGTTTAATGTGGCATACTTTTTCCCTCCGCTTGCAGAAACTACAAACCCACCATCAGGCAGGGGTGCCGCCCCTTCAATGTTCAGGCTTATATCTCCCCCGTTTTGTTCGATCCAACGAGTCCAACGTATTTCACCTGTTTCATTGCAGGCAACAAAAACCGGGGAAGAATACCACCGCTTTATGACAGCAATGAAAACAATTTCTCCTCCAGTCAGTTTAATGATTGCTTCGGGCGAAAAATTCTTAATACTCTCTTGCTCTTTCAAACAACCTCCGTGATCAGGGAATAGTTGTTTAGGTGTGGCTGCCGTGGTGATCGAAGAATTGGATTTACTATCCCCGGAATGTTTAAGCTTATCCTCATCTTTATTGCATGAAGTAAACAAGATGAAAAGCGTTAATACAAAAAGGAATGTGAATTTATTTTTCATGCTTACTGTTTTTTTAAAACTAAAAAGAACCACAAGGTAATTCGATGTTTTTATTGTATAATCATTACCTTATTGATTTGTACTCTGTCGTTCGTTAACAACAACTGGTATACTCCGCGTTGTAAATGCTCAATATTTAGTTTGCCGTTGCTTTCCAACTTTTGTATCAACACTAACCTACCTGTTATATCAAAAAGCTGCACGCCATATTTTCCCTGAATCCCCTCTATTTGAATAAACTGTTTAGCGGGGTTGGGGTAAACATCAATGTCCAAACCGGAAGATAAGAAATCAGTAGTTGCAACAATAGTTGTATAGGTTGCCGTAAGGTTTATATCCATATTAGGCATTGTTACAGTGGTGACAGAGTCACTTACATTCGTAACATATATGGTATCACCATGCCAACCATTAAATACATGGTTTGCAGGAGGTGGAAATGCCTCTATTACGATTTCTGCACCTTCTATATAATCTCCACTACCTGTTCCTTCTGTTACCGTTAGTGTGTACTTTGGCAGAACAATAACCTTAGCTTGAGCTAAACTGCTTTCGCATGCATTGTATACAGTTTTTAGATAAAATGAAGTATCATTATTGAGAATGCCTGTGGTGAAATTCTCTCCTGTATGCAATAAAACATCACCGGAACTATTATTGTACCATTCGACGGTTCCGTTTGAACTGTACGTTAATGTGGCCGTTTCCCCTTCACCAATAGTGTCATTGGTAATTACAGGATCAGGGTTTATGATGCCCACGTCAATTTCAACCCTTTCGCTGGTGCAACCTTTAAGGGTAAGGTCAGCATAATAGCTTGTTGGACTGGTAAGGGCAGCAGTGGTAAAGGTACTTCCTGTATACAACAATGTGCCATTTGATGGGGCGTCGTACCATTTAATTTCGCCATCGGGGTTGCCCGTTTGTATGGTAATGGACTCGCCTTTGCAGACATTCAAATCAGGATCATTCAGGTACCATAATTCATTCCCTCCAGCGCCATCGGCTCTGAAAAACAAGGTGTTGTTTATAAACGTAAAGTCACCGGGCAAACTTCCGCCTGTTCCTTCATTAATATCGGCCAAAATGTTAGTCCCGTGTTCTGTTCCGTCGCTGGCCCAAAGTTCCTGTCCGTGGTATGGATCAGAATATCCATCATTTGCCTTGAAATAAATAAGGCCATTGGCTACTGTAATTTCTGATATACCGCTTCCGCTGGAAGGGTTAATGTTTTTCACCATGGTAGCCCCAGTAAGGGAATTGGGATCTAATTTCCAAAGTTCGCTTCCGTTGGTGCCATCATCGGCAGTGAAATATATTTCATCTTTATAAGCGAAAAAATTGGAAGGTGAAGATCCGCCCGATGGGTTAACATTGGCCATTGCCCTCGTGCCTTCTGCAGTCCCATTGCTCATATATGGTTCCTCGCCCCATGAAGGATGAATGGCAGATAAATATAAGCTGCCATTGATATCTGTTAATCCTACACCATAATCCGGAAGTTCCAGGTCTATAATTTTTTGGGTGCCGGAATTCGTCCCATCCGAAACCCATAATCCACGTTGAGTGGTTGAATCTATTGCAGTAAAATACAGAAATCCTTTTGAATTCACCAGGTTGGCCGGATCAGACCCTTCACTACCACCTAAAATATCTTTGAGCAATTTTGTTCCGGATTCTGTTCCATTGCTTATCCATAATTCTTTCCCATTCGCATCTTCGTTGATAAAAAAGACCTGTTTTCCAACAGAAGTAAGTTCTTGGAAAGCAAAAGCATTGATGGACAAGGTCTTTACTTTTACGGTTCCTGTACCTGTTCCGTCCGTTTTCCATAGTTCAGCTACTTCTCCTGGGGCGTTCAGCATCATGTATGCCATTCCATCTTCAGTTACCACGGTGTTAAAATTGCTGTAACCATACGTATCTGCAAAACTCTTGATTAACTTAGTGCCTGAGGCAGTGCCATCGGATGACCAAATTTCCGGGAAAGAACTTGTATTTACAGCGATAAGCAATGTATCATTAAGTACCGTCAACTTCGTGATATTGTTTCCCAAAGTAGCCAGTTTTTCGATGTTCCCATAGGTGCCATCCGTTTTCCAAAGTTCATTGTTATTGGCAATCACATACAGTTCATTATTAAATTCTGTAAAGCTCAAAGGATAAGAGCTTCCGGAGGGGTTCATGTCTGCAAATTGCTTTGCAAAAACAGTAGTAGGTTTTGAAGGCGGATTGACTTCAACAGTGACCTTTGTCCTTCCACTGGCACAAGTATCATAGGCTTCTGCATAGAATACCGAAGTACTTGTCAGCTTTTCAGTGGTAAAATCAAATCCTGTATGCAATAACGTTCCTCCTTTCTCGGCATCATACCAACGAATTTGAGGTGCCGAAGCAGATGCAGACAAGGTTGCCGTGTTTCCACTGCATATTTCCACGTTGTTTGCTATAGGTGCATCAAGCAGGCAACAGGTAAAATCTTTAGCCAAGGCCACAGCCCTGGCCCGTTCTAATTGTTCATTCGTAAGGTGGTTCATGCATTCATCTTTGGAATAAGACATAAGATTGTCCGTGGCGGGTTGGTACGGATCTCCATTTGCATCTTTAAGGCCTCCCGTGTATTGACAAGAAGCGTTTACATTGTTGTATAATCCCGGGTCAGCAGGTGTATCGCATATCTTATCGCCGGCTACATCACAATTACTGCCATCGACTAACTCATTCGTGGTGCCGGTATTGAAGCCATGGGTATGGCCAAGGCCCAGCACATGGCCTAACTCGTGTCCCAGTATTACTTTGATCGTACGCGTACAGTTCACGTTGATTCCAACATTATTGCCTATAGTAGCACCACATCCCTGGGATGATCTATAAATGCGAATATTGGGAGTTCGCAAATTGGTTGGAGCACTTGAGTCTTCGTCATAATAGCTTATATCGCCACAAATAAAAAAGTGTATCTTTCCCGCTGAATACCATTTGTTTACAGTGTCCAGGTTATCCATGATATCAGCTACTGAGATGGCCGGCGTTCCGCCATTCTCTTCTATTTGTATGGATAAGGGGACATTTATCCAAAAATCATCTGCCTGGCCTGATTTTAATTTTGGCCGGTTTTTGAGCAGGTTGTCATAGTACTCGAAAAATTCTTCACCGGTATAGGTATTGCAAAAGTTATCCTGGCCTTTAACATGTAATGTAAAGCCCGATAAGGCCAATAATGCTGAAAGAACGGGGGGGGTAATTTTTTTCAGCCCTGCTCCCAGCAGGAGGGATATTGCTGTTTTTAATCGTTGGAATCGCATCATCTTTTTTATTTATTTAATGTTTTTGTTCTATTTAAGGTACAAATCGAAAAGACTTGCGCCATGTAGGGGAAATATCGCTTCTATGGCATTTTCGGTTAATCTATTGTTCATCATTGCCACCTTTTCTATTGGGATTAAATTTATCATCCTCCCATTTTAATGGATTGTTGATGATATATTCTGATATGGTTTGATATGAATTATCATTTCGAATAATGTGGTCGTGATAATTGGATTGAAAAAAATGATTATTTCTATTGTATTTGAGAATATCCAAATTGTTTTCGTCAATATAATCATCAATTTTTGAATTAACTGCCGATTTGAATCCAC
>CAYPTK010000058.1:0-4357 GCA_964413555.1 uncultured Bacteroidales bacterium
GCTTTGGCTGGATACACGCAGAAAGGTTTGCCAACATTTGGTATTTATGGCAGGGATGTTCAGGATTCAGATGACAAATCTATTCCTGAAGACGTACAGGAAAAACTATTACGTTTTACCAAAGCTGCCCTGGCAGCTGCTACCATGAAAGGCAAAACATACCTGTCTTTAGGATATGTTTCAATGGGCATTGCCGGGTCTATGGTTGATGATGATTTTTTCCAGGACTATCTTGGAATGCGTACCGAATACGTGGATATGTCTGAATTCGCCAGAAGAGTAGAGGAAAATATTTATGACCCTGAAGAATTCGAAATAGCCCGGAAATGGGTGAAAGAGAATTGTAAAGAAGGATTTGACCCTAATCCACCCGAACAACAAAAATCAAAAGAGAAAAAACAGGAAGAATGGGATTACGTGGTAAAAATGGCCATTATTGCCAAAGACCTTATGGTAGGCAATCCTAAATTAGATGCATTAGACTACGGTGAAGAAGCATTGGGACGCAATGCCATTGCCGCTGGATTTCAGGGACAAAGGCAGTGGACAGATCATTATCCGAATGGCGATTTCATGGAAGCAATCCTGAATAGTTCATTTGATTGGAGTGGTATACGTCAGCCATACATACTCGCTACAGAAAATGATTCATTGAATGCAGTTGCCATGCTTTTTGGCCATTTGTTGACCGGAACGGCTCAAGTCTTTTCTGATGTAAGGACATACTGGAGCCCTGAAGCCGTGAAACGGGTTACCGGGAAAGAACTTACAGGTGCAGCTAAAGGAGGTATCATTCACCTGATCAACTCCGGGCCGTCTGCTCTTGACGGTTCAGGACAGCAAACCAGAGATGGGAAACCAGCCATGAAACCCTATTGGGATATTACTGACGAAGAAGCCAGGAAATGCCTCAATGCAACCGAGTGGTGTCCTGTCGTGGATGAATATTTTAGAGGCGGCGGGTTTTCGTCTAAATTTATCTCCAAAGGGGAGATGCCCATCACCATGTCAAGAGTAAATATTGTTAAGGGGATAGGCCCTGTACTTCAAATAGCAGAAGGATACACGGTTGAACTACCGGAAGATGTACATGAAACCCTTGATGACAGAACCAATAATACCTGGCCAACAACTTGGTTCGTGCCCAATTTAACAGGAACCGGGGCGTTTAAGGATGTGTATTCGGTAATGGCCAACTGGGGGGCTAATCACGGCGCTTTTTCTTACGGACATATCGGGGCAGATATGATCACACTTGCTTCTATCCTAAGAATACCTGTATGCATGCATAATGTACCTGACAATAAAATTTATCGTCCGAGTGCATGGAATGCATTTGGTATGGATACTGAAGGATCTGATTACAGGGCATGTGATAATTTTGGACCGCTTTACGGGAAAAAATAACGAGAACATCAGGTGTAAACAGATATTAACAGAATCCGGAATAATCATTGATCTACCGGATTCTGTATTCATACAAAAAAGGAATTGCTATGAAAGATAAATTAATTCTTGTAATGGATTGTGGAGCAACGAATGTACGATCTGTTGCCATCAATTCAAAAGGGCAAATAAAAGCCATTCATTCAGTATCGAATAATACAAGGCCCGATCCTGAATACCCTCAATATGTAATATGGGATGCGAAAGAAATATGGAATAAATTGGTTCAATGCACCAGGGAGGTGTTCAAACAAATTGATCCCGGTCAAATAGCCGGAGTTACTATTACCACTTTTGGAGTTGATGGTGCCCCGTTTGATGCAACAGGAAATATGCTTTACCCGGTAATTTCATGGCAATGCCAACGGACTACACCCATCATGGAAAACATTGATAAATACATTCCATTGAATGAACTTTACCAGATCAGTGGTGTACAACCTGCCGGAATCAATACCATCAACAAATTAATATGGCTTAAAGAAAATAAACCCCGTGTATTGGAAAAAATGGATGCTTACCTCTTTATCCCTTCTATTTTTGTATATTATCTTACCGGGGAAATGGTTACTGATTTTACCATGGCAAGTACCTCCATGCTCACGGATTTGAATGAACAGGATTTATCCGGAAAAATCCTTTCTTCAATAGGACTCGTGAAAGAACAATTTCCTAAAACGGTTAAACCCGGGGAAATTGCAGGAAAGGTGATCCCTGGAGCATCAGGAGAAACAGGCATACCAGAAGGAGTACCAGTCATAGTAGCCGGGCATGACACCCAATTTGCTATTTTTGGTTCGGGTGCAGATGAAAATGTACCCGTGCTTAGCTCGGGTACATGGGAAATACTCATGGCACGTGTCAATGAAGCAAACATTAATCAAGACACGTTTAATGCAGGATTAACAACAGAATTTGATGCCATACCCGGCTTGTATAATATGGGGGTGAATTCCATCGGTTCAGGTGTTATAGAATGGATGAAGAAAATGTATTTTGCAGACGAAAAGGGAAAAGACAGCATTTGGGAAACCATGATTTGTGAAGCTGAAAAAGAACCTGCCGGAAGTAACGGGATATTTATACATCCAACCTTTTTCCCGGGGTCTATGGATAATACAAAAGGTACGATCTTCGGGTTGTCAATGAACACAACCCGGGGCAGCATTTTTAGGGCAACACTCGAAGCATTGGCTTGCTTGACACGAAAAAATCTTGAATTAATTCAAACATCCGGTGGTTTTAAAGCTAAAAAAATTATCTGTGTTGGTGGAGGATCTAAAAACCGACTATGGAATCAAATCCGGGCAAATGTAACAGGTGTGCCAATTGAACTAATATCCCAAAAAGAGACTACAGTATTAGGTGCTGCATTGTTCGCGATGGCTGCAATAGGAATATATGATTCCCCCGAAGAAGCAAAGCAGAATATAAATTTTGAACCACAACATGTTCAACCCCAGGAAGACGTTGATTACGAGGCTGTTTATCAACGATTTCTGAAATTGCCCGGGCAATTAAAAAACATCTATAGATGAGGTTGTCATGATTAAGGGGGCTTCAAAAAATTTATTGTCTATAAAAAAACCTGGAAATTTTGACGCGAAGGAATTATTATAAGCCCCCTTAAATGATGATAGACACGCTCCCGGATGATTATAAAAGAAAAAGAAAGGCATGAAGGAAATAGAGGTATAGAGGTATAGAGGATATAAGAGGCAACACACCCTTGTCACTATCCCACGCTCCCTCTAACCCCGGACTTTAAAAGCACTTTGTATTTGAAAATTTAAAAATAAACAGATGAAATATTTTTTTTCCATAATTTTAATGGGGATTGTAATCACGGGATGTACACCCCCGGGAAAGCAAAAAAAAGATAGAAATACTCCTGGCCAGGATGTTCAGAAAGATGAGTCCACTCGAAAAACAGATAAAAGCAGCATGCCCAAAGACTCTACGATTAATAAACGCTTTAGGGGAATGGTATATTTTGAAGGAGGAAAAATATTGATTGGAGCTGAAAATAAATATCCTAGCCAAAGACCTCCTTTTGAAAGAGAGATCAAGCCTTTTTATTTGGATAAACACCCGGTGACTGTTGGCCAATATAGGGAATTTGTACAGAAAACAAGTTATGTTACAGATGCTGAGAAATTTGGAAATGCTGGTGTGTTTAACCTCGATACAAAAGAATGGAAACTGGTGAACGGGGCTTATTGGGAGTACCCGAGAGGCAAAAACAATCCCAAAGCCAAAGAAGACCATCCGGTAACACAGGTTAGCTGGCGTGATGCCATGGCATATTGCAGGTGGGCACAAAAGAGGCTGCCCACTGAATTTGAATGGGAATATGCTGCAAAGAATGGTCAAAATTCAGATAAAAAATACCCGTGGGGAAATCAAATACAAAAAAACGGGAAATATTATGCAAATACCTGGCAGGGTGACCTGGATACTAAACAAGGGAATGATGGGTTTGTTTATACTTCTCCTGTCGGACATTATGGAGAAACTCCTGCAGGGCTTACTGATATGGCCGGTAATGTATGGGAATGGTGTAGCAATGAATTTGATGTATATCCTAACAACCGGCAGCATTATGAACCGCGTATAGAAGTCCGTTCCATCCGGGGTGGTTCGTTCTTTTATGACCACGCGGGAGATGACTCTTTTACTACCACGTACAGGGCATTTAATACCTGGGAAACATCACTCTTTAATTTGGGATTCCGGTGCGCTAAAAACATTGAATATTAATATTGCCTGTATTTGTTGATTCCGTTTGTTGCAAACAATTGATTTTATAGCAAGATAAAATGGGCATACCGAAAGTATATAAATTCGAAAGGCAGGAAATTTTTTTATTAAATCCTAAAAATAAACCGAAATGAAAAATATAATAATTTCA
>CAYPTK010000058.1:4367-11889 GCA_964413555.1 uncultured Bacteroidales bacterium
GGGTGTATTATTCGATATGGATGGAGTATTGATTGATTCTGAAAAGTATATTCGTGATGCTGCCATGCAAATGTTTAAGGAAAAGGGGTTGACTGTAAATCCCGAAGATTTTAAACCATTTGTTGGAAAAGGCGAGAATAGATACATTGGAGGGGTAGCTGAAAAATATAATTTTGATGTTGATATAGAAGAAGTTAAAGCCCGAACGTATGCACTATATGAACAGGTTTCAAACAATAAACTCTACCCATTACCTGGTGTATACGAGTTTATGAAGAAATGTAAAGAAAAAGGCTTAAAAATAGCAGTAGCTACAAGTGCTGATGAAATAAAGATGAATATTAATTTACGTGCTATTGGGCTTAATAATTCATTTGATGCAACAGTAAATGGACTTGAAGTAGAGCATAAAAAACCTCGTCCAGACATATATATTCATGCAGCAGGATTATTAGATGTAGAACCTTCAGAATGCCTGGTTGTAGAAGATGCAGTAAGTGGGGTTCAGGCCGGTAAAAGAGCTGGTGCAAAAGTATTGGCATTGTTGACTTCATTTTCTAAAGAAGAACTCGGTGATGCCGACTGGATTTGTAACGATTTGTCTGATGCACCTGATGCAGTCTTCGACTGGTAAAAGACATGGTTGAATTATAAAATATTAATATGGAAATAAGAAAACTTGGAAATTCAGGGATTCACGCGACTGTCGTGACACTCGGGACATGGGCCATTGGCGGATGGGCCTGGGGCGGAACAGATAAAAATAATGCTGTAAGAGCTATCCAGGAATCAATAGATCAGGGAATCACATCTATAGATACAGCCCCGGTGTATGGATTTGGTGTTAGTGAATCCATTGTTGGAGAAGCTATTGAAGGGCATCAGGATAAAGTTCAGATCTTTACAAAATACGGATTGCGCTGGGACCAACAGGAAGGACAATTTTATTTTAACACGAAGGATTCTAAAGGTCGATCTATTAGCTTATATAAATACGCGGTAAAAGAAAGCGTGATATATGAATGTGAACAAAGCCTGAAACGGCTTAATGTTGATAAAATTGACCTGTATCAGATTCATTGGCCTGATGAGACAACACCTATAGAAGAAACCATGGAAGCCGTGGAACAATTAATTGCCCAGGGAAAAATTAGAGCAGCCGGTGTATGTAATTACAGTGTTGACCAGATGAAAACTGCTGAAAAAGTGATTTCACTGGCAAGTAACCAGGTTCCTTATAGCATGGTAAACAGGGGTATAGAAGATGATGTCGTCCCGTATTGCATGGAGAAAAACAAAGCTATATTGGCCTATAGCCCGTTGCAGCGAGGACTGTTAACAGGAAAAATCACGGGAGACTATACATTCAATAAAGGCGATAACCGTGCAACCAACCCTTTCTTCAAACCAGAAAACATTAAAAAAGTCAATGAATTTTTAGATCATATCAAACCGGTCGCGGAAGGACATCAAGTTTCTTTACCACAATTGATCATTGCATGGACAAAACAGCAGCCCGGCATTACGGTAGCATTGGTTGGCGCGCGGGATCAAAAACAAGCAAAAGAAAACGCGGCAGCTGCAAAAATCTCTCTTACAGAAGAAGAAATAAATATCATCAATAAACACCTTAAAAAAGTTGACCTACATCTTTAAACATTTTATATTTTTGGCGTAAAATTTATTTAAAATTATATTTAAAACATATGAACCGAGCCATGATAAATTATTTGACATTCACACGTGGATGATCATTGATAAACTTATACCAATTTAAATGTCAAAAATTGAGGCTTATGGCGAGTTCCATGTGGCATTAAAAAACAAAAAAATATACACGAGTGAAACGGTTACAACAATTCCCGCCAAAAAAAAATTTATTGGATTGGCACAGGCAATATGGAAAAAATAAAATATATGAAGTCAATGGACACGTGCACACGCCATTTTCGTTTAGTGCTTTCACGAATATTGAACAGGCGTTTCGTATGGCAAAAGAAGAAGGGATTGACATTCTTGGCATCAATGATTTTTTTGTCATGGATGGATATGAAGATTTTGCCCGGTTAGCTTCAGAATATGCTATATTCCCATTATTTAATATTGAATTCATAGGGCTTTTAAAAAAGGCAGAAAAACAAAAACATAAAGTGAATGACCCGAAGAATCCGGGCCGTACATATTTCAGTGGGAAAGGACTGGATTACCCGGTGGCATTAACTGGTGAATGTTTGAATAAATTAAACCAGGTAAAATTAAAAACCCAGGATCATGTACAAATGATGATAGACAAGGCAAATAAGCACCTGGCTTCCATTTCGGATATTACCATTTCGTATCGCGAAATAAAAGAAACATTAGCAAAGGAACTTGTTCGTGAAAGGCATATTGCACAGGCCATAAGGATTAAAGCCATGCAAAAGTTCAAGGATAGCGAATCGTTAAATTCATTTTTGCAAAAATTATATTCAGGAACTCCATCCGGGGTTAATCCTCAAAATGAAGCAGCCCTTGAAAACGAAATCAGGTCCATGATTTTGAAAAAGGGTGGAGCGGCATTTGTCCCTGAAGATCCGCGGGCGTTTATGGATATTGAAGAAATTATTGAAATCGTAATAAAAGCAGGAGGTATTCCTTGCTATCCGGTTTTATTGGATGATCCTGAAGGAAATTTTACCGATTTTGAAGGAAACTGGGATACATTACACGCGGAGTTGACAGGAAAAAATATAGGATGCATCGAATTAATACCCGGGAGGAATCATTTAAAAATTTTAAATGATTTTGTAACCTTTTTTGATGAACGTGATTTTATAATTCTGTTTGGAACCGAACATAACACTCCCAAACTCGATCCCGTTAAAGTCAGTGCACGCGATGAAGAGTTGAGTGATAACTTAAAAGAAATATCCTTTAAGGGAGCATGTATTATTGCAGCACATCAATACCTGAGAGCAAAAGGCCAAGACGGGTATATTCGCGATGGCAAACCATCGAAAGAAAATATTCCTGACTATATCAAGCTGGGGAAAGCAGTTATTGAATATTATTTAAAAGATAAATAAGTCAATATTCAATAAAACAAACCAATATGAAAAATGAATAGCAGGTATATTGGGCACGCTTGTTATTATATTAGTTAAAAATGGCCAGGAAATGCCTGGTTAGAAGAGCCAACTCGTGAACCGGATGTTCACTTTGTAGACTTTATGAACCGAGCATGTAAAAAATAATCATTTTTTGCACACACGAGAATGATTATTTTTTACTTGCGAGCTCCATATGACCATTGAACTAAGCATAGCGATCTCATGAACGAAGTGAGTAAAATTTAAAAATAAACATATGAAATTTATAAATATTTTGACTATATGAATCAATTAACTGAATTAATCGAAATGGCAAGGTTTTACGGCCTTAACAAAGAGCAAACCATTGCCGGAGGTGGCAATGTCTCCGTGAAAAATGAACAATATATTGATATAACAGCAAGTGGAGTCGAATTAAGTACACTCTCTGAAAACCAATTTGTAAAACTCAACAGGGATAAACTTGACGTAATATTGAATATGAATTATGACAATGATCCGTTAAAAAGAGAAAGACAAGTCAAAAAAGCCCTTGTTGAGAGTGTTGTTTCAGAAGTGCATACCTTGCCTCCTTCTGTCGATACAGCCATACATCATATTATTGCATATAAATATGTAGTGCATTTACACCCTACAATTGTAAATGGCATGGCATGCGGTAAAAAAGCAGAAAAACACACGTATCAGCTGTTCGGGGAGAAAGCCATGTTTGTCTCGTATGCAGTAGGATATGATCTTTACATGTTATTAAAAAATAAGTTGGCAGAATACAGGAAAACATTCGGTTTTGATCCGGAAATTATTGTACTTGAAAATCATGGTGTACTTGTAAACAGTGACTCGATCAAAACAATTCGGGAATTGACAGGATTAATGCATTCAAAAATAAAACATCATGTAACACGGCATCCTGATATATCTGCTATTGAAACAGAAAAAGCCATGGCGGATATTATGCCTGGTGTCCGTATGTTGCTGTCACGTGATTCAAAGAAAATTATAAAACACAGAAACAACCGGCTTATAAGGCAATATACAGGATGCATGAATTGTTTTGATAAAATTTCAAAACCTTTTACACCTGATATTGTTACTTATTGTGGAGACCATTATCTATATATAGTTACCAAGAACAAAAACCCGGGAGAAATATTACAGCAAATAAAAGATAAAATAGAAGCATCAGGAAATAATGAATTGCCGGATATTTTATTATTGGAAGAATATGGACTGTTTGCTGCAGGTATCAATCATAAAGCAGCAGAAACTGCCCTTGATACGTTTGAAGATTTAATGAAAATTTCTTTTTATAGTGATGATTTTGGCGGGCCCAACCCCCTTTCCAGCGAAGCTGTTGATTTCATTAAAAAATGGAAGCCAAGAAACACCGAAGCCCCGGGTATTAAATCTCCCGAGGGGAAAATAGCAATTGTAACAGGAGGTGCACAAGGATTTGGAAGCGGGATTGTTGAAGCATTATTTGAAGAAGGAGTAAATGTTGTAATCGCTGATTTACAGGAAGAAAAAGGAAATGAATTTGCAGCATCATTAAATGATAAAGCAGGAACAAATCATGCATTTTTTGTTAAAACAGATGTATCCGATGATATTTCAGTTGAACACCTTCTGTTTGAAACTGTCAGAGAGTTTGGGGGGCTTGATCTGTTTATCAGCAATGCAGGCGTTTTAAGAGCCGGTGGGCTGGATGAAATGGATAGCAATACGTTTGATTTTATGACAAAGGTCAATTATAAAGGATTTTTCATTTGTGCCAAACATGCATCCAAAATACTAAAACTTCAATCTCGATATAAGGGAGATTATTTTACCGATATCATACAGATCAATTCTAAATCCGGCTTGCAAGGCAGCAATAAGAATTTTACATATGCCGGTGGTAAATTTGGAGGCATTGGACTGGCCCAGTCATTTGCATTGGAATTAATGCCATTTAATATTAAAGTCAATGCCATATGTCCGGGCAACTTCTTTGACGGCCCGTTGTGGTCGGATCCGGAGAAAGGGCTTTTTGTTCAATATTTAAAAGCAGGAAAAGTGCCTGGTGCAAAAACCATTGAGGATGTTAAAAAACATTACGAAAATCAGGTTCCTGCTAAACGCGGCTGCTATCCCGGCGATGTAATGAAAGCTGTATATTATGCAATGGAGCAGGAATATGAAACCGGCCAGGCAATTCCCGTGACAGGTGGCCAGGTTATGTTGAAATGATATTGGTTCTTCTGAAATTCTGACTACTATATCATGTTCATTAAAAAATATATCACGAGAGACAAACAATAAGTGGTATTGTATAATACGTTATTTGATTATATAGCCAATTTTTACATTATAAATATGTCTCATTTCTTTTATACTAATTGCAAAAAAAATTTTTTTTTTCTTTTCATAAATATTATATTTGCTTTTATTCAAATAAATATATATTCAATTCATACTAATATTATATATTGATATTAAACTATCTTAACTAAAAAAATTGCAATAATGAAAATAAAACTATTATTCGGACTATTATTTAGTTGCATTACAATCGCTATGTATGGACAACATACAGTAAGCGGGAAAGTGGTAGATGAAGCGACAGGAGAATCTATGATTGGTACCAATGTTGTGGAAAAAGGTACAACTAACGGTACAACCACGGACATAGATGGGAATTATACACTAGAAGTAAGTTCTCCTAATGCGACCCTGCATGTTTCTTTCGTGGGCTATCAAGAAAAAACCATTCCTATAGAAGGAAGATCTGAAATTAATGTTTCACTTACAGAGGGTGAGATGATAGATGAAATTGTAAAAATTGGTTTTGGAACTGTAAAAAAACAGGATTTAACGAGTTCAATAGAGGTTGTTGAGTCAAAAGACATTGAAAGTATTCCGGTCATGAGTTCCGAGGAAGTTTTACAGGGGAAAGCCAGTGGTGTGTTTGTGGCTGCCAGTAGTGGAGCCCCCGGTGCGCCTATCTCTGTGAGGATTCGAGGTGTTGGGACTCCTAATAACACCGATCCATTATACGTGGTAGATGGAATGCCCATTAAGGATGCTTCATTTGGAAAAAATGACAATCCACAGGGAGTAAACTTTTTGAACCCCAATGATATTGAATCTATCCAGGTGTTAAAAGATGCATCTGCAACAGCAATTTATGGAACCAGGGGAGCAAATGGTGTTGTAATCATCACTACAAAGAAAGGAAAGGCCGGAGAACCGACCATTAGTTTTAATGGATATTATGGAAGACAGAGTTTACCCGAGAATCAACGAATTGAAGTGTTAAACGGTCCCGAATTCGCTACATTATATAATGAATCCACGGGAAGAGAAATTTTTCCAACCGATTCAATTCCTTTATTACCTACTACAAACTGGCAGGATAAAATATTCAGAGTAGCTCCAATGCATAATGCACAATTAAGTTTGTCCGGCGGTTCCGAAAGTGGAAATTACTATATGAGTTTTAACAAGTTTGCACAGGAAGGTATTGTTAAAGAGTCCAGATTTGACAGATATTCATTCCGTATCAATTCAGAATACAATGCAGCTGAATGGCTAAGGATGGGAGAATATATTACATTAACCAATTCCATTAACCAACGCCAGCAGGAACAATCTATAGGCGGCCCAATAGGTTCTGCATTAAGAGCAGACCCTACTGCGCCGGTACATGACAATGATCCTGAGACTGACTGGGCACCAATGATTAACACGCCAAGTCTTAATAATCCGGTTGGTGTTATGGAAAGACGTCATTACATATATAATTCTAGCAGGTTACAAGGATCTGTTTTTGCTGAGATCAATTTTGGTGGATTCGGTGAATTTTCAGGTTTTTGGGGGTTTTTAGAAAACTTAACGTATAAATTTAATGGAGGTTTAGACCGTTCATGGGGTAATAAAGAAGAAGTTTGGCCGGAATATTTTGAATCACCTAAGTCGGCTTCCAGCCAGACAACCCTTTTAACACAGCGTGAGGATTGGAATAACTATTTAATTGAGAATACTATAAATTATAGCCAAACCATTAATAAGATACATAATTTTAATATACTTGCTGGCTATACAGTTCAGGAAGAAATTAAAACATGGCAAAACGGCCAGGCTTATATACCGTCAACTGATGAAAACTTAATACATTATGATGCTAAAGAGGGAGAAGATGAAATCCAATCATTAAGTGGTGCAGCAATAGAATGGGGGCTTATTTCATATTTGTCCAGGGTAAGTTATGACTACAGAGGAAAGTATTTGATAAATTTTTCTTACCGGCGTGACGGATCATCACGTTTTGGAGAGAATTACAGGTGGGCTAATTTCCCGGCTTTTTCTACAGCCTGGAAACTATCAGAGGAAACTTTTATGGAACAATATAAAAACATCAATTTATTGAAACTAAGATTTGGATGGGGTAAAGT
>CAYPTK010000058.1:11899-14141 GCA_964413555.1 uncultured Bacteroidales bacterium
ATGGAAATGTCATAGGTAAAACAATGATCAAACAGTAGGAAATCAAAATATTAAACCTTATGCTTACACTACAAATGTATCAAACACTCCATTCCCGAGCAGTACAAATTCATCTCCAGCGGTTAGTTTTGGTATTCCTGTCTCCAATGAAGTATGCTCATGGCTAACAGGAGTAGCAAATCCGAACATACATTGGGAGTCTACCAGAACAACGAATTTAGGAATTGACTTCGAAATGTGGGAAGGTGAATTAACCACTAACCTGGATTTATACAATAAAACCACCACTGACTTATTGCTTGTGCAACCAGTACCGGTTTATACAGGAGTTAAATTTGGTAATTCGCAAATGGGAACATATATAGCCAATGCAGGTGAAGTTAATAACAAAGGAATTGATTTAAATCTGAATTACAGGCACCACGTTAAAGAAACTGATTTTAAATACAATATTGGTGGAAATATTTCAAGGGTCTGGAATAAGGTTATATCTCTTGATGATGGTGCTCCACTTAGTTCTTCTGATGATCCTGATGATTTTCAGGTAAAAATGATCGAAGGCAAGCCCATTGGTGCTTTTTATGGATATGTAGCAGATGGCATATTTGAAAGCCAGGAAGAAATTAATAATCATGCGAAACAGGAAAGCGGAACAGCCGTAGGTGATATGAAATTTAAAGACATTAATCAGGATGGCAAAGTTGATGCAAGTGACCAAACCATAATCGGATACGCTTTGCCTGACTTTACTTATGGTTTATCAGCAGGGGCAACGTATAAGAATTTAAGTTTAAACATTTTTACCCAGGGTGTATCAGGTAACCAAATTGTAAACCGATTAAAACAGAAAGCTTTGTATAATTTTAAAGTGAGTACAAATGTGAGTAAAGACCTATTTGATTATTATGGAAGAGAAAAAGAAGATGGAAGCATTATTACAGACACAGATATTCCTCGGTTGGATGTAAGGGAACAAAATGATAATAATAGAAATTCATCATATTTTATTGAAAATGGTTCTTATTTCAGAATTAAAACAATAACACTTTCCTATAATCTTCCTGTAAAATGGGTTGAAAGTATCCGATTTAATTCAGTAAGATTATATATAACAGCTCAAAATTTATTCACATTTACAAAATACAGTGGATACAACCCGGAGATTGGAGTTGATTCAGGATTTGATGGTAATCCACTCGCGTTTGGTATAGACAATGCAGTGTATCCGGTACCCAGAACCTTTTTGTTCGGTATTGATTTAAAACTTTAAATACATAACTATATAGAAAGATATAATAAAAATTTGGAATAAATAAAAAATAATATTAAATATTATGAAAACAAAAAATGTAATTATATTATTAGCTGTCTTAATTATTGCAAGTTTAAGTACTTGTAATGAAGATGAAATACTTGAAAAACCAGTACCACCTGGCCAAAAAAGTGATGCAGTTGCATACAAGGATGTAGATGGTATGAGATATCTGTTAAATAGTGCATATAAAGCGTTGCAAGAAGGAATTGGTTGGCACTACTCAATGCAAATTTATGTCCTGGGTAGTATCAGGAGTGATGATGCATTGGCAAGTGGTGGCGACCGAGACCAAGGTGAAGGCCCACAAAAAATAGCTCAGTTCGATATTTTTTCAAATAATCAAAGAATTTATGATTTTTATAAAATGAGTTATATTTCCATTCGATATTGCAATGTTGTGATAAACAATGCTGATATTACGATTGAGGCAAATCCTGATAAAGCAAGTACTATTAATGATTATGTAGGACAGGCCTACATGTTAAGGGCGTATAATTATTTTATGCTTGTTCGGGACTTTGGTAAAGTAGTTCTGACATTAGATCCTTCTGACATTGAACCAAAAGAAAGATCATCTGTGAGTGAAGTATTTGATCAAATACTTAAAGATTTAAATACAGCCATTGCCAATGATGATTTTAAAACCAATGATAAAATCTATAATGATTATACAGATGATATTGGCAGGATGAATAAAGATGCTGCAAAAGCATTGAAAGTAAAGGTGTATATGAAGTTAGCTGCATTGGAACCATCCAATGCACAATCACATTTCACTTCAGCATACAATATAGCGAAGGAAGTTATAAATTCAGGAGCATTTGAATTAGTTGATGATTATAGTGAAATATGGGGGTATGAAGGGAAATTTACCAGAGAAGGAATTATTGAAATCGGCTATCCTAATGTAAATGAAACTACAGGACA
>CAYPTK010000059.1:0-14120 GCA_964413555.1 uncultured Bacteroidales bacterium
AGCGTCCACCCTACAAACACCCCGAACCATTGGCCTTATCATTTTTATAACCGATTCCCTCTACAGAAAAAAACTTTTATAGAGTATAATAGCTAAGAAAGACTTCGCGATTTATTATCTTTGCAATCACGATTGAATACATGAATTTTTTTTAAAAAACCATTATGATACGCCATAAAATTCCGGGAAAAAACAACAAAAACACTGCCATACTTCTTGTTCACTGTCCTGATAAAAAAGGGATCAATGCTGAAATAACAGATTTCGTCTACAAAAATGACGGCAATGTAATCCACCTCGACCAACATGTTGACCGGCAGGAAAAAGTGTTTTTCATGCGTATTGAATGGGAGTTGGATGGATTTTTAATTCCCCGTGAAAAAATAGGAGATTTTTTTGGCACCCAGGTCGCGCAAAAATTTAACATGTCATGGAATTTATATTTTTCTGATTACACTCCCAAAATGGCACTCTTTGTATCAAGATTATCACATTGTTTGTTTGATATTTTAGCCAGGTATCAATCAGGAGACTGGAACGTGGATATTCCTTTAATCATCAGCAATCACGAAGACTTATCATACGTGGCAGAGCATTTCAAAATACCCTTTTACTTATTCCCTGTCAATAAAGAAAATAAACTGGAACAAGAAAAGAAAGAAATTGAATTATTAAAAGAATATGACATCGATTTTGTTGTATTAGCCAGGTATATGCAAATCCTCACGAAACAATTGATAGATGTATACCCGAACCGCATCATCAATATTCATCATTCTTTCTTACCTGCTTTCCCGGGTGCAAAACCCTATCATTCAGCGTATAGCAGGGGAGTTAAGATCATCGGGGCAACCAGCCATTATGTCACGGAAGACCTTGACTCCGGGCCGATCATCGAGCAGGATGTAACTCACATCACGCACAAATACGCTGTAAGTGAATTGGTAAGAAAAGGACAGGATCTTGAAAAAATAGTCCTTTCCACTGCAATTTATCAGCATTTACAACGTAATATACTGGTTTATAATAATAGAACCGTGGTATTTTCATAATTTTATAAAAATGCAAATAGCTGTCATTAAATACAATGCCGGAAACATCCGCTCCGTCGATTTTGCTTTGCAACGCCTGGGCATTAATGCCAATATAACAAATGACCCGGAAATCATAAAAAGTGCCGATAAAGTAATATTCCCGGGAGTAGGAGAAGCAAGCACTACCATGGCATTTATGAAAAAAAATAACCTTGACATCCTGATCAAAGAATTAAAGCAGCCTGTTCTCGGTATTTGCCTGGGACTTCAGCTCATGTGCACCTATTCAGAAGAAAACGACACCCCGTGCATAGGGATATTTGATGAAATCGTCAGGCGTTTTCAACCGGAACCCGGGACAGAAAACACGTTCAAAGTACCACACATGGGTTGGAACAGCCTTCAAAATGTAAAACCCGGTATTTTTGACTCTTCTTTTGAAGACAATTATGTTTATTTTGTGCATAGTTTTTATGCTGAACTTGGAAAAAATACGGCAGCAGAAACAAATTATATCCATCCTTTCAGTTCAGTATTGCAAAAAGACAATTTTTACGCGACCCAGTTTCACCCCGAAAAAAGCGGTGCTGTTGGAGAACGAATTTTAAAAAACTTTTTATCATTATGATCACCATCATTCCTGCAATAGACATTATAGACGGGAAATGTGTAAGGCTAAGCCAGGGAGATTACTCCCAAAAAAAAATATACCATGAAGACCCCCTGGTTGTTGCACAAAACTTCGAAAATCACGGTATCAGGAGATTACACCTGGTGGACCTTGATGGAGCAAAATCTAAACATGTAATAAATATACCCGTGCTGGAAAAAATTGCCAGCCGTACAAATCTTACTATAGATTATGGCGGGGGTATTAAAACAGATGAAGATATTACAAAGGCTTTTGACCATGGTGCATCATTAGTGACTATTGGCAGTATTGCAATAAAAGACCCCGTGTTATTTGAAAATTGGATTCATCGTTATGGCCCTGAAAAAATCATCTTAGGAGCTGATGTAAAAAACAATAAAATTGCCATAAGCGGCTGGCTGGATGTAACCAATGTAGAAATCTCTGATTTTTTAGAAAAATACCTGCACATGGGCATTCAAAAAGTACTGTGCACCGATATATCAAAAGACGGGATGTTAGAGGGCGCTGCATTGGATTTATATTCAAAACTGAATAAAAAATTCCCGGGCATGCACCTGATCGCGAGTGGTGGAATCACCAAAATGGAAGAAATTGAATCATTGAATAATGAAGGAATTTATGGTGTCATTATTGGAAAAGCTTTATATGAAGGGAATATACAATTAACAGAACTAAAAGATTTTATCCTGAATAAGGACATCAAAAGCCAGAAGTCAGAAAGTTAAAACCAGTGTTTTACAATCTCATTAGACTGTTCTCCTCATTCTCTTTCTGCTTTTCCGGCTTATTTAAAAACAACAAATAAACCTTAAAAAATGCTTGCAAAACGCATCATCCCATGCCTGGATATCCGAAACGGGCAAACCGTCAAAGGCATCAATTTTTTAGATATCAAAGAAGTGGGCGACCCTGTTGAAATGGGAAAAGCGTATTCCGAAGCCGGTGCTGATGAACTGGTATACCTGGATATTACTGCCAGCCATGAAAGAAGAAAAACCTTTGCCGATTTGGTAGAACGGATTGCCAAAAATCTAAATATCCCTTTTACTGTAGGCGGTGGAATCAATGAACTACGTGACGGTGAAATTCTTTTAAATGCAGGGGCAGACAAGATATCTGTCAATTCCTCTGTCGTTAAAAAACCAGCTTTGATTGATGACATGGCACTTCATTTTGGCAGCCAATTTGTCGTTGTTGCTATTGATGCAGAATTTAAAAATGGCAAATGGACAGTTTTTATCAATGGCGGACGCGTCCCGACAAAGAAAGAGCTCTACTCCTGGGCAAAAGAAGCACAAGAACGCGGTGCCGGAGAAATCCTGTTCACCTCTATGAATCATGATGGTACAAAAAATGGATTTGCCTGTGATGCACTGGCCAAATTATCAGATGATCTAAAAATACCCGTCATTGCATCCGGTGGGGCCGGAAACATGGAACATTTCCGTGAGGTATTCACAAAAGGGAGAGCTGATGCAGGGCTTGCTGCAAGTATCTTTCATTTTGGCACCATTGATATTCCCGACCTTAAAAAATATTTATCCGAAAATCATATTGAAATACGGGTTTAAAAATTTTCATGATGTATTTAATAAAAAAAATATGGAAAGAACAAACAAATATAATTCAGATTTTTTAATACAACTCCAGGACATTATAGACCAACGGAAAGCTGAAATGCCCGAAAAATCCTACACAACCAAATTATTCAGAAAAGGCATAAACAAAATTGCCCAAAAACTGGGCGAAGAAGCTGTAGAGTTGGTCATTGAGGCGAAGGACAATGATAATGACTTGTTATTAAATGAAGCCGCGGATTTAATGTATCATATGCTCGTGTTATTAAGCGCTAAAGGCAAACGAATAGAAGATGTTGTGGAAATACTTAAAGACAGGCATGAAACATGATCAGTGTTTGTCCATAATATCCGCTAAACCCGATACAGTCATTCTTCTTTACGGTACAGGCTTCGTTACGCTTGCCCCAAAAATTCTCATTCACGGTACTACATTTTATCATCGCGCACTTAAACCCAAAATATGCATTAGAAAATCTAATACATAATTTGGGTTAAAAACCAATATTCAACCCCGTGTGAATTGTGGAAGTATTCCCGTGAAATAATTCAGGCCCGTATAAATCCAAATAATATTCCCCGTTTTTATTATCTGCGTCAAACCCTTTGGTATCGCGTAAAATATATTCTACAAAGACATAAGTATTGCTGAGGAATTGATAATCTGCGAAGAACGTTATCTCCTTTTTTTCCCATGTTTTTTCCCCTATCAAAGGGTATGTATCAACAA
This sequence comes from uncultured Bacteroidales bacterium, assembly GCA_964413555.1. Lineage (GTDB taxonomy): Bacteria > Bacteroidota > Bacteroidia > Bacteroidales > JBBRXJ01 > CAYMKE01. The sequence goes on from CAYPTK010000059.1 coordinate 3,997, forward strand.
ATGGGGTAGTTCGAATATATTGATATTCATTGCCTTTTATCGCGTGCTCATAAGAAACTCGTAAGGTTAATCCTGCCAGCGGTTTATAACTTAACGCTGCAAAATAATTCCGGGCATTATCTTTCATAAAATAGCCTAAATTGTAATGGTTTGTCTCGTATGTCAACACGGGAATCCGGTGTTTGTATGTTATCGGGGAAGATTGAGTGTATTCGGCTGTAAAAGAAATATTTTGAACCGGCCAGTTGCTTATATTTGTTCCTGCTTTGTAACTGTGAAAATTATGACGGCCCGGGTCCGAAATACGTTCAATTGAAAATTCATCAATAAAAACAGAAGCATAAAGATGTACATGCTTGATGTTTCGGATACTGATATTTGCAAACATTTGTGAATTTTGATTTTCAATATGTGCATTAATCGTATGGTCTATAGATTTGAAAAACATGAAAGGAATAAAATATGCCGGTTGAATTGGAATATCTCCATAGACAATAGAATTACCAAAAGAAAATCTTACCCCCCGTATGGGCATGATGGTAAACATATTAGCGGCCATATATTTTTCACGGAATACTTTCCGGTTATATCCAGAATTCGTGGAATAAGATCGAAGAGAATCCAATACTTCGGAAACAAGCCAACCATGAAAATAATTAAAATCAAACCAATCAGCCGGGCTTAAATGCAGTTTGACCATTGCAAAAGAGGGTGTCCGGCCAGATAAAATAATGCTCCCATTAGCCTGGTCTCCCCAAACCAAATGATCCTTTACCACGCCTATGTTTCCCCATTTCCAGTGGTATATAATGCCTCCCCTCATCTCGCTGTAATCTCCTCCTCCTAAGCTATTACTCTTGTACACACCTCCTTCTTTTCGCGTAAGATAAGCGGGCCTGACAAGGATATCTGAAGAATGATAATCTCTTAGGCTTGCATAAAAACTCAAATGTTCACCTGTTCTTCCATAAATTCTGCCTCCACCATACGTCTGATGAAATTCACCATTATTATTTTTGATATACTCAACTCCCCATATTGGCTGCAAGCCAAAAATAAAGTCCTTGTCTTTATAAAAGAACCCCAATGGATTTATACTCGTGGCAGCATGCTTATTTTGTGAAAATATATCCGGGAAAAACCGGTCAGGCATTGATAGACTATCAGAACGACCAGCGATTGAGTAGTCATTCAGGTAAAAAAATAATTCGTTTTGCTGGCGATTATTAAGCGTGTCTTTCTTGTTTCTAAGTTCTAGTAGTTTTTCAAGAATAAATGAACGGCTGTATGGTTTGACTGTCGTGTTGATATGAATCAATTGTTCATTTGCCATTTCATCAAGAAACCCATATATTCCCCTGTTTGATATATGCTCATAAGTTGACTGCCCCAACAGGGTATATTGAAAAAACAATAGTATAGGAAGCAGGCCAATTATTTTCATGTGTCTGTATTTGAGTTAATTAAGTTAATCGAGTTACTAAGTTTAGAGGTTTAGAGGTTTTCAAGTTAATTGGGTTGATTGCTTTTCATTTTGCAAAGCGAGTAAGATTATATACAAGAAAACTTTTAAAATCAAAATAGTGTGTTTCGTATTTGAGATTTTGTTTGTTGTTTGTTGTTTGTTGTTTGTTGTTTGTTGTTTTTGCCAAATAATGCACAAATTTTAGAATTAAGCTACTAAGGAACAGGGTCATATCCATGTCCTCCCCAGGGATTACAGGATAATATTCTTTTCACTGCAAAAAAGCCTCCTTTAAACGGACCGTGCTTTTTAATTGCTTCAAGGCTATATTCAGAACATGTAGGAATATATCTGCATGACGGGCGTAAGACTGGAGATATTAAATATTTATATATATATATCATCCCAATGAATATATACTTAAAAATAATTTTCATTAATACGTTTTCTTAATAATCTGAAGTAAATGTTTTAATTTAGTTTCAATCGTTTGATAATCCGCTTCTTTCTTATCCAAATAAATGAAAACAATAGCAATTTGCACATTTTTTTCGAATAAATATTCAATAATATCTTTTTTATTTAACCGGTAGGCTTCTTTAATTCTTCTTTTTAGATTATTTCTCTTTACAGCGCCCGGGATTTTCTTTTTCGGGATGCTACAACCAAATAACAGGGGGGCAGATTGGCTTTCCTCATCGGTTTCTATCCAGATAGCTCTTAAGGGGAATACAGCGGCCGATCTTCCTCCTTTAAAAATTTTATCAAAAATTTTCTTATGATGCAGGCGTTCATTCTTTGGTAATTTATTTAATGGAAATTCAATGATTTTCTTTCTTTGAAAAAACAAACATAGTGAATACAATGCAGGACATAAATTTTTCTTAATAACCCTGTCCTGAATATGTATTAAATTTATTCCTGCCGGATATACAGCGCTTCTCATATACACCTTCAATATTTATTGGACCCGATAGTGCTTTAATTTTTTGATGCAAGGAATGAGCATTGAAGTCCCTTTAAAAACGGTATTACAAAACACGCATGGTTGATAATTAGCTCCATTGGCTATTTATCATGCCCGTTACTATTAATTTTTTTAATGTACTGTTCCAAAGCCATGGTCATGGATGGTGCCTTAGGTGTTGGCGCTTTAAGATCAAGCCGTAGGCCTTCATTTTTTACTGCTTTTGCTGTATTCGGCCCAAATGAAGCTATTTTAATACTATCCTGCCTGAATTCAGGAAAATTTTCTAATAATGATTTGATCCCGGATGGACTGTAAAACACGAACATGTCATAATTGCAGTGTTGTATGTCATCCAAATTACAGCTGATTGTTTTATATAAAATGGCTTTGGTATAATTGATTTTATTTTTATCTAATAACTTGGGTATCTCTCTTTTATGACAATCAGACAAGGGAACAAGGAAATTTTCATCATCATGTTTTTTTATGAGTTCGACCAAACTTGCAAATTTTCCATTAGCATAAAATATTTTTCTTTTCCTGTACGTGATATATTTTTGCAAATAATAAGCTACTGATTCGGATGTACAAAAATATTTCATGGAATCTGGAACATTGACCCTCATTTCTTCACATATTCTGAAAAAATGATCTATTGAAGTCCTGCTGGTCAAAATTACAGCATTATGATCCTGGATATTAATTCGGGTTTTTCTGAATTCCTTTTCACAAATACCTTCAACCTTTATAAAAGGCTTAAAATCTATTTCTAAATTGTTCCTTTCTGCTAATTCAAAGTAAGGAGACTTTTTATTTTTAGGTTCGGGCTGAGATACTAAAATTCTTTTTATTGCCATTATGCTTTTATATTTTAAATATAATCATTAAAATATCTATATAAAACCAATAAAGGTAATATTTCCAAAATGCAAAGATATAAAATCAAATAAAAAAATGATACCTTTTTGTTTATTACTAATTGTAAACTTCTTATTAAGCGCCAAAATAAAAACCAGGCAATAATGACCAATCCAATAATGACTAAAAACCTTTTTATATTTTCAGGTACATATGGAATGGCTATGACAACCGGAAATAAAAAAATGCCTGTATTCTTATTATATAACAAAACATTAAATAAGTAGTCTGAAAATAATTTTTGCCGTTTAAAAAGAAAACCGGTTATCTGACAAGCAATATATTTGGTAAAGTAAATTATGAATATACATAAAGAAAACAATAACATCCAATATACAGGATGCCAAATGTCTCTCAGATTGACACCAAAAAATTTGCAAAGCTCATATGCAAACAATCCCATGTTTAATATAAAAATTAAATTCAAAAAGAACCATGCTCTTTTTGCTATAATATTTGTTTCCTGAAATGAGCGCTCTGCAATGTTGAAATTATATGCAGACTTTCTTACATTTTTGATGTATTTGTTATAAAAAAGCCTGGTTGTAATGAATATGACCAATGAAATAATAAGCACCCCAATGATCCAGTCACTTCCATACGTGGCCGCTTCTTTTTTTTCAATTGACTCGGTGACAATTGGTTTTTTAGTAACCGTTTTTGTTTGTTTTGTTGGTGTTTTCTGCATTTCTTTAGAAACCAGTATCTCTTTTACTTCAGTTTTTTTCTTTTTTTGAGAAACCGGCTTGGAGGTATATAACCCGGATGTCATATTTTCATAAAAAGAAGGGGGCTCAGCAAGCGTATCGCCAATGTATGGTATAGTATCAATTTTATAATCAGGTATTATTGGTATTCTTTTAACATATTTCCAATCAGTATCTTTTTGTTGCATTTCCTTTTCTTTCTCCCTGGCTTGTAAAAGGATTTGCTGAATTTCCTGGTCAGAATACTTTATGTTCTTTGGGGTTGTATCAGGAACACTTGTTAGTGTATCACGATTTACACTAGTGGTTGTACCTTCACGTTGTTGCTGATTTTTGATTTCGGCAGGACCTTCCTGTAAAGTGTTATCACTTGAAGGTGGCGTGTTTGATGTAACACTATCGCTTTGTGAAATATTTTGTTGACTTATTTTATTGAATAAGCCTGATTTATCCATTCTAAAAATTTTATGCAAAGATAACTAAAATGTGCTTAATAACATAATTTTTTATCACCATAATAAATTATATCAACATTTTCGCTTTCTGTTATTGAAATCCTGGTTTTTCCCGAATCAGGATTTAGAAGAATGCAATTGAACATTCCGAAGCACACAATCGGTTCTATTACAAAAATTACATGTATATTCATTAAACCTGACATTTTGCCCGATTCCTATGATTCCACTTACCGATTTTATTGGGTCCATGAGTGCTGTATCCGATAATCTTATATCACAAAAACCTTCCGGGAACAAACTGAATAATTGATGTTGGCCCGAAACATCCCAATCACAATAGCCGGGACTGTACCTGTTTGTTGTTTTCATTTGTCCCCCGATATCCGTATTCAATGTCCGTTGAACAATATCCATTGCATGCTCTACAACAACTGTCCCGAGAGTATCAACTGCATATCCCTTTAATAAATCACCTTCATTCATGAGTTGGTTCGCCCATTGACTAATGCCTTCTCCTGCTGTACAATAAAATACTGCTATTTGTTCGGAATATTTTATTTGGTTGCACACGACTTTGTTGATAGACAACAGAATATTGTCTATGGTTAAACGATGCATTTCATGATCCAAATCTATATTCTCTTTTATAACATATCCACCTCGAATATTGCAATAGGGTTCTAAACCGGATAATGTTTCATGAATTATTTCATCATAAGGCTCGGGTATCTTTTTATCTTTATACCCCATGCAAACTGCTATGTCTTCTTCATGTATGGGGAGGTCATTTAGGTTTAAATGAATTTTTTTCTTCATTATTAATCGTTGTATGTATTCTCCTGAAAATTTTATTGATATCTGAAATATTGACTTTTTCGCCAATAAAAATGAGCTCAGTAGGCCCCTGATAGCGTGATACTTCTTTTATTTCTGTATTGCCAAAACTGGATTGAACAGCCAGGGTTTTATCGTATATTTGAATAAATCCCTTCGCGCGGATTGTATTTCTTGACGTTTCATCTAAAAATTTTTTTGCTCCTTCCAGTGTCAGTTTTTTTGTTGTTTTCAATACGCCAATCCCAATATCCGGCCTGCCCCCTGACTCCATATTATGGTCAATCGTTTTATAAATAACCGGCGACATATTTTTTTCAAATAAATGTTCATCAAATGATATATTACAATAACTTGTCTCAACAATATCAGCAAATGGGTTCAGAGATTTAGCCTCATTATAAACATCATGAATATCATCGGGCGCGGTATCACATTTATTGAAAACCAAAAGGTCCGCGATCCTTACCTGATGTCTGGCTCGCGTGTTCGTGTGCACGATCTTTTTAAAATTAGACACGTCAATTATACACCATATATAAGAAAGAAATATTTTTTCTTTCAAATCGGGTGCTTGCAATAATTCCAAAATAGACACGGGATCGGCTAAACCCGAGGCCTCCAGGAATATAGCATCCGGTTGGTGTTCTTCAATAAACCGGCTCAAAGAAGAAATAAAATCCGATAACAGGCAAACACAAAAAACGGACCCTTTATTTATTTCCAGTATTTCAAATGGTTTCCCGGATTGTTTTAAATCTGTTCCGTCAATACTTGCAGGTGCAAATTCATTTTGTATTATTGCTATTTTCCTGGAATCAGCATAACGTGCAAGTATTTTTTTAAGCAGTGTTGTTTTACCACTTCCTAAAAAACCGGTGACAAGGAAAAAGGGGATATTCATCTGTTTATATTTTATTTTTAGGCGTAAATCTATTGAAGTTTAGGGATTATAAGAGGTATACAGGGATAAAGAGAGTCAGCGCGAGATAGTGATAAGAGCGTGTTTACCCTTGTATCCTCTATACCCTTTATCCCTTTCTTTTTGTTTTATAATCACGGGAGCGCGTGGCAAAAAATTCCGGTGCGCGTTTCACGCGTTTATTTTTTAAGTATGTCCACCATTTTCCGGATATGATCCGGGGTGGTTCCACAACACCCGCCTATAATATTAGCCCCCGATTCAACAAGTTCAGGAATGGATTCGCACATCTCATCCGGTGTTTCGGGGAATACTGTTTTCCCGTTTTCATAAACCGGCATGCCCGCGTTTGCATGAACAAGAACCGGGATTTCAGGGTTTACATCACGTATTTCTTTCACGATAGGAATCATTCCTTTGATGCCATTCCCACAATTGGCTCCTATAATATCAGCACCGGCATTCACCAATTCATTTGTTGCTTCTTCCGGGGCAATCCCCATCATTGTATGATACTTGCCCTCGGCGGTTTGTTCAAATGTCATAGTGGCAATGATTTCAAGGCTGGTATTTTCTTTTGCTGCTTTTACTGCAATGACAGCTTCCTGTAAATCTGTCATCGTTTCCACCAATATTGCATTAGCTCCTCCTGCTTCCAAACCACGTGCCTGATCTTTGAAGCCATTATAAAGTTCCTCTTCGGAAATTTCTCCCATCATTAACATTTTACCTGTTGGGCCCATTGATCCTAAAACAAATACATCATTGCCGGCAGCTTTTTTAGATATTTCTGCTGCCTTTTTATTGATTTCAAATGTTTTATCTTCAAGTCCATACCCTTTTAATTTTGAAGGGCTCGCGCCAAAACTATTGGTAAGGATCATATCTGCCCCTGCATTTACATAACTTTTGGCTATTTCCAACACATCCTCCTCGTGATCAAGATTCCATGCCTCCGGGCATTCATCGGATGTTAATCCTTTATGATGTAAAAATGTCCCCCATGCACCATCTGATACAAGTGTTTTTCCTTCTTTAATTGTTTCACTGATTGTTTTCAAAATGAATAGTTTTTAGAGTTTACAATTTCTTTATATGTTAAATGCAAAATTAATACAGAAATTGGGGGAAATACTATTTCTTGCATTTCTTTTTTATAAAACAAAATAGAAAAATCATGATTAAATTCCTTTGAGCCACTCCTTTATAACTTCAACAGAAGGTATATGGCCCCGTGTTTTCACTTTATAATCCACGAGCACTGCAGCAGGTGTTTCAATGATGCCAAATTCCTGGTAGGTTTTTCCATCAGTAAACGTTTTTATGGGTTCATCAATTCCCAGTTCCTGCATTGCTAATGTAACATTTTCTTTAAAAGGCTTTAGCTCGTTTTCATCTTTCCCAAACAATAATACTTCGCCTTTTTTAGCATTTATTTTTAATTTGAGTTTGCTATTAATTCGTTTTTGAATCGCGGCAATCAGTTCCTGCTTTGGGGGAATTTGTGAAACAAAAGCAATTTGTCCGTCGATGCAAATGGTGGGAATATTTTTCACCATCAACGAATTCATGAATGTTACGCCTTCAAGTTTTTTAATTCCATGTTCTCTCCATTCCACGATGCCTTCAAAATGAGGGGCTACTTTCTTAACCGCTTCAACCATGTATTGACAAGGTGCGCATGATTCGGAGTCGAGTGTAATGACATCCACGATCACTTTGTCAGCTTTCCCGTAATCATTCATATTTAAAAGCTGATCTGTATTTTCTTTTACTTCAAGTGTACGAATTATTTCTTGTTGATAAGGGTCGTGGAGCATTGTAGAGATGGACTCGAGGTTTTCCAGGGGGGTATCCATTGGCAGATCGCATCCGGGAGCCAAAATAAACCCTTTTTTCCCTCCCAAATCCATGCATTCCAATGCATTTTTCTGACATTCTTCTGGTGTTCCCATCAGCAATACAACTGTTAATTTCAGGTTTCCACCAAAACTAATATCATGTTTTAATGCCACGTCCTTGACATAATCCAGCGGGATATTTTCGTCAATGGAAACATTATCAGGTTTACACTGGCACATGACTTCAATATTTTGTTGTGCTTGTCCGCATACAAAGAACGATCCCATTGCTCCTTGTTGCCTGATGTGTTCAAAAAGTTTTGTCGCAGGGGGTGAAACAAACATTTCAAATAAAGATGGGTCTATTTGACTTGTCATCGGGTCTACCACGGCTACAATGTCGCACCCGGCTTCAATATAATAGTCAGCCATTTTATGGGCAACCTTACTTGTAAATTCAAAAAGTCGGGTGATGGAATCAGGATCTTCATACATTTTCACGAAAATGTCTGTCCCCAACAAGTGAAGCGCTAACGTGAACGGCCCTGTAATTAATCCATATAGTGCTATATCCGGATGGTTTTTCCTGATTTCTTTTGTTGCTTCTAAAAAGATAGGAATACGGCCTGCATCTTTACCAGGAACACTCAATTCATCAAGCGTCACCCCTTCACTTAAAGGATGGGAAATAACAGCAGGAGGATTGTCTTTTGCCCATTCCAATTTACACCCCAGGGCTTCAGCTTCGATTTGGAGGTCGAAGGATACGGGTATGCCGTCTGGATTGTATTTTTCGACTGCTAATTCTGTCCCTCTAATTATATGATCAGCAGATTTAAGATATTCAGTAGCATCTACTCCAATCAATTTGCCTCCATGAACACCCACAAAGGGGACCCATGGAATCCGTTCAACTTCTTCTAATTTAAACGCCTTTTGTATTAATTCTTTTCCTTGCATATTTTTTTAGTTTTTTATCAAAATTAATTTTAAGAAAGTTATCGCGAATTAGTTAATAGATAGCTGAAATGTAAGTAGATTTTTGCTAAACTTCTAATGAAATATTCCATAAAATTTTAAAAGATTTAGTTTTACACTCCCAAAACTAAATCTTTTAAATTTAATACGAAGATTGTTTTTAATGTTCCAGGTAAAATAATCAATAGCGAAAGTCCTATTGATTTAAATACTCAACTGCTCTTTGTGGATCAGGAGCGTAAAAATCAGCGCCGATTTGTTCTTTGAATTTTTCGTTAACCGGGGCGCCACCAATCAATATTTTTTGATCCGGATATTTTTCTTTAATTTCTTTAACCGTTTTCTCCATGCTGCCCATCGTGGTGGTAAGCAATGCAGACATTCCCAATACACAGCCTGGATTTTGTTCAATGGCCTCGATAAATTTATCTGTTTTAACATCAGTACCCAGGTTAATGACTTCCCAGCCACCACCTTCAACCATCATGGCCACTATATTTTTTCCAATATCATGAAGGTCACCAGCTACAGTACCAATGACAAATTTACCTTTACGCTGGATATTGCCGGAAGCGAAATGAGGTTGCAGATGAACAGTAGCGGCCGACATTGCCTTTGCTGACATCAGTACCTGTGGCACGAATACTTTGTTTTCCCTGAATTTCACACCCACTTTTTCCATGCCTACAACCAATGCTTTTTGCAAAATATCATTGGCATCCGCACCCTGGTCAAGCGCCTGCTTTGTTAATTCGTCTGCACCATCTTGTCCTTTCATGTCTGGTGGAATGGGGGTTGATTTGTTTATTTTTCCGAATTCTACACAATAAGCAATTTTTTCAAATAGTTCTTCCATGGTTTATTAAATTTTTAGTATTTACGAATAAAAGTCTTTCATGTCACAAATATAGTTTTATTTTTAAAAAATTGCAAGGATAAACATTATTTTCCTATTAATTTTATATGTTTTTATTCCATTTTCTTTTATAACAGGGCCTTTGAAGCATAATTAGAGTTCGTCTATAATGTCC
>CAYPTK010000060.1:0-14112 GCA_964413555.1 uncultured Bacteroidales bacterium
GCTGAGATGAGGCATAGCATCGCTATGGTGAATCGAAGCTAATTAGAGTTCGTCTTTAATGTCCAATTTATTCGTTGAAACAAAAATCTTAAATTATTCGCAAGGCTCATGAAATCGCTTCGCTAAGTTCTCGAATACTCCAGTATACTGCGGTTTAAGATTTTTGTTCCGCCTCGAACTTTAACATTATAGAACAAACTCTTGATATTATAGACAGGCACTAAATAATGATGCAATGCTACTTTTATTAGCCTGGCATATGCCTTTTTCCGTGATGAGCCCGGTAACCAAACGCGCGGGGGTAACATCAAAGGCATAATTAACACACGGGGTTGTTTCAGGGGTTAACCTCACTAGTTCAATATGATCATTAACAAATCCTTTAATAAATTTTACTTCTTCTTCATCCCGTTCTTCTATTATTATTTCATTTACCCCATCAGAAATGTTCCAGTCAATTGTTGAAGAAGGCAGCGCGACATAAAAAGGAATGTTATTGTCAATAGCAGCCAGTGCTTTCAGGTAAGTGCCTATTTTATTGCATACATCACCATTGGCAGTGGTTCTGTCACTGCCGGTGATGACAATGTCTACCATCCCGTGCTGCATCAGATGTCCCCCTGTATTATCACATACAACAGCATGTGATATACCCTGTTCCGTGAGCTCAAATGCTGTCAGGCTTGCCCCCTGGTTTCTGGGCCTGGTTTCATCCACCCAAACATGAATGGGAATACCTTGTTCAAATGCTTCATAAATTGGAGCTGTTGCTGTTCCATATTCCACGCAGGCCAGCCAACCCGCGTTGCAGTGAGTTAAAATATTAACGGGTTTTCCATTTTTCTGTTCACTGATTTTTTTAATAATATCCACTCCATATTGTCCAATACTTTTACACGATTCAATTTCCTGGGATTTGAGTTGATTTGCAATTTGCAGTGTTTTGTTGATAAGCTCTTTTTTGTTTTTAATATCTTTCGTTTTATTTAATTGAATGTCTGTAGCATATTTTAAATTGACAGCAGTTGGACGTGACGAATTTAAATAATCAGCTTTTTGCTGCATATATTGAATGATATTTGTATCTTCAGGCATGTTCAGGGCTGCCAGGTACATGCCATATGCTGCAGTCACCCCGATTAGCGGTGCACCTCTTACATGCATGTCTTTTATGGCATAAAAAATATCTTCAACAGTACATAATTCTTCTAAATGAAATAAAAATGGTAATTGGCGCTGATCAATGATTACAATCTTCGTTGTGTCCTCATGTAACCAGATGGTATGATAATATTTGTTTTTGATCTTCATTTGTTTATATTTTAATTTTTAATGGTCGGATAGCTTGCATGATATTGTAATTTATTGACTCAGTAGCACTTAATGATATTGAGATAATCATCCGGTGAGCATGTCAACGTATTTTGTCATGGCTCGGTTCATATGTTTATTTTTTAGTTTAGAAGGGTAATAGGGGTTTATATGGGCAATAAGGGTTGGGTGAGATGGGGATTGTGCCATGGAGACATCCCCCTATATACCCTATTTCCCTTATACCTTTATACCCTTTATATCTTTTTTTCCCTTTTAAAACATGGACAAGTACAATTAAATTTCGAGGGGTAAAAGTACAAATAATGAACAATAGGTTATACAATTTAGAAAATATTTATTTATTTTTGATAAGATACATTAAATTGTCTGTCAATAATGTCAGTGTCCAGGCTATAACGTCTGAATTCGAGGCTTGCTTTCCCCAAAATTGCTCATTTACACCAGTAAACTGCGCGTTTTGGGGCTTCGCGAGCCTCGTTATCGAACATTATGATCCAAAACGACTTTAGAGAAAGACATTGAATACCCTTTCAAAAAAGTCAAATAATCCATGATTGAATTCTAATCGCTTAATAATGATTATATGAATTATACATGAAGCATGAAATTATTAAAGACAATGGATTAATTGTATGTTTTTACAAATTTAAATTTTTGAACTATGAAGAAACTAATTAGTTTGGGGCTGATTTCAGTGGTAATAGTATTATTATTATCCTCGTGCAATCAATCCGATAAAAATGTTGAAATTGGTTTATTGATGAGTGATCTTGAACGCGAGAGGTGGCAAAAAGACACGACATATTTTGTTAAAAATGCCCAAAAAATGGATATGAATGTTTATGTAAGAAATGCTGAAAATAACCAGGTAAGACAAATTAAACAGGCTGAAGAATTAATTGAAAAAGGAGTAGACGTGTTGGTTGTAGTCCCGGTAAATCAAGATTTGTCTTCTAAGATTGTAGAGATAGCACATCAAAATAACATTGAAGTTATTGCATATGACCGTCTGATAAAAGGCTGTGATTTAGATTATTATGTAAGTTTTGATAATGTGATGGTTGGCGAAAAACAAGCCGAATATTTAACAAAGTTAAAACCACGGGGCAATTATGTTCTCATTGAAGGCCCCACCACGGATAATAATTCTATCATGTTGCGGTTAGGCCAAATGAATGTTTTATCTCCTTATTTGCAAAAAGGAGATATTCAGATTATTTATGATCAATTTGCTGAATCATGGGATAAAGAAGCAGGGGAAAAGGAGATGAGAAAATGCCTTCGTGAATACGGGTCTAAAATTGACGCTGTAATTGCCGGGAATGATGCATTGGCAGAAGGTATTGCAGAGGTAATAGAGCAACACGGGATAGAAAAAAATGTATTGCTTGCAGGCCAGGATGCTGAACTGCACGCGTGTCAGAGAATCGTGAAAGGAACACAAACCATGACAATTTATAAACCTGTTCGGAACCTTGCAGAAGTAGCCGTGAAAGTGGCAGGTAAATTTGCAAAAAATGAACAAATACAGACCATTAATAACCAAACTATGTTTAATGACAGTATTATGGTCCCGACTATCTTGGTAGAACCGGTTATAGTAAACCGGCAAAATATCAAAATGACTGTTGTAGCAAGTGGATACCAACAAGGAAGCGAAGTATTTATTGAATAAATGCTTTCCAAGAGGCTGCTTAAAAAGTATTTAAAGTTTTTTTTATATATTTGCATGGGCAAATACAGGATTGCATCATGCCAGTGAAATTAGTATTTCCGGATTTGATGGAACATAAGAATTAATAATTAAACACGACTATATTTTGGAAGGAATGAAAAAAATTATAATTAGTATTATTTTATTTTCTATTTGTATTAATGCATCTATAACGGCACCCCCCAAAAAAGAACCACCACGAACACGAATTTTATTTATTTTTGATGCTTCTTTTAGTATGGCAGGAGAGTGGGAGAATGAAAAGAAAATAAATCTTGCACGTAAAACATTGTTTGATATCGTTGACAGTCTTAATGATAAGGAAAATATTCAAATGGCATTGCGGATATATGGACATCAAAGTCCCGTGCCCCCCCAGGATTGTAAAGATACTAAATTAGAAGTTTCTTTCCGTAATAACAATGCCAACGCGATAAAGCAAAAATTAAATTTTATTGACCCAAAGGGCACGACACCCATTTCTTATTCTTTGGAGCAGGGTGCGAATGATTTTCCCGGCCGGTGTCCTAATTGCAGAAATATTATTATCATTATAACAGATGGGAAAGAAGAGTGCGAGGGAGATCCATGTGAGATATCAAGGCAATTACAAAAGAAAGGGATTATATTAAAACCATTTATTCTTGGAATTGGAATTGATAAAAATTTCGAAAAATCGTTTGAATGTATCGGGAATTACTATAATGCTTCAAGTGAACAACATTTTAAAAAAATGATGAATGTTGTCGTGAGACAGGCTCTGAATTCAACCACGGCACAGGTGAACCTGCTAGACAAAAGTGGAAGGCCTAATGAGACAAATGTACCCATGACCTTTTATGATGAATACTCAGGAAACTTGAAAGATAATTATATACATACTATTAATTACAGGGGAAATCCTGATACTATTTTGCTTGACCCGTTACTTAGTTATAACATGACGGTTCATACACTACCTTCCGTGAAGGTTAAAAATATTAAAGTTACTTCAGGACGACACACGATAATTGCTGCAGATGCCCCAATGGGTTCGCTTATTGTTAAACCAACAGGTGGAAATCAATTCAGCGGAATGAGATTCAGGGTTAATCAAAAAGGGAAAGCCAATACTCTATGTTACCAGGAAATAAACAGGGAACAACGTTACCTGGTTGGGAATTACCATGTAGAAATTCCTGTATTACCTACATTAAATGTAGATGTAAATATTAAACAAAGTCATACTACAACAATTGAAATTCCACGCCCGGGAATTGTTAACCTGATGATGCAATCACCCGGGTATGGAAGCTTATTTAGATATAACAATGAAAAACTGGAGTGGGTTTACAATATAAGAAATGATGTAACCAGGGAAAATCTTACATTATTACCAGGTAATTATTCTGTTGTTTTTCGTCCGAAAAATGCCAGGAAATCTGTTTATTCTATTACAAGAAATTTTGAAATCAAATCAGGAAGTGCCATTACAGTGAAATTGTATTAATAATTTCACCAGTATTTATTTTCTTTTGTTCTCCCGTGTTCATGTTTTTTAGTGTAATAATATCTGATTTCATTTCATTCTCGCCAACCAGTGCCACGTAAGGTATTTTTTTCTGGTTAGCATAATTGAGCTGTTTTTTTAACTTCACGTTATCTGGGTAAATTTCCGTGCTGATTCCTTTTTGTCTTAATTTATTTATAAGTGTATAACAATAAGTTTCTTCTTTTTCGCCAAAATTTGCAAACATGAGTTTAACATTCGAGACAAGGGTATCAGGGAATAACTGCAATTGCTCCATCACATCATATATTCTTTCAGCACCAAATGAAATACCAACACCAGAAACACCTTCAAGGCCAAAGATTTCAGTTAAATTATCATATCTCCCACCTCCTCCTATACTGCTTGGAAAATCATTGCACGTGATTTCAAATATGATGCCTGTATAATAGTCCAGGCCCCTCGCGAGGCTCATGTCAATTTTGATATTGGGGATATTCAATGCATCAATCATTTTCCGGAAATAACTTAATTCATCAATCCCTTTTAGTCCTGTTTTCGATGATGTGGATTGATCGCGGAATAATTTTTCAAGTTTTCCCAGGTTATCTATATTTTCTTCATTCAATAGGTCTTGTATGAACAATATTGCCCTGTTGCAAATACCTTGTTGTTTTAATTCTCCTGATACCTTTGAAATACCAGCTTTGTCCAGTTTATCTATTGAGGCAGCAATTTCTGCTGTTTTATTTTTATGGCCAAACGCTTCGGCTATTCCGGAAATGGTTTTTCTGCTGTTGATTTTGATGGTGATGTCGATATTTAGTTTTTTAAATATATCACTGGCCATTTGTACCAGTTCTAACTCATTGATAAGAGCGCTGGAGCCGACAATATCGGCATCACATTGAAAAAATTCCCTGTAACGGCCTTTTTGAGGCCTGTCTGCACGCCATACCGGCTGTATTTGGTATCGTTTAAATGGAAACGTGATATCGTTTTGATGTTGTGCAATATACCTGGCAAACGGCACTGTAAGGTCATATCGTAAGCCTTTGCCTGCTATTTTATTTGCTAATTGAGGTGCATTAAAAGAATTCAGTTCATGTTTATCGATTTTTGATAAAAAATCACCTGAATCCAGTATTTTAAAAAGTAATTTATCTCCTTCATTGCCATATTTTCCAGTCAGGGTTGTTAAGTTTTCCATCGATGGGGTTTCAATGGGAACATACCCATATAATCTGAAAATTTCTTTTATTGAATTAAAAATATAGTTGCGTTTCTGTATTACTTCAGGGGAAAAATCTCTTGTCCCTTTAGGTATTGATGGTTTTAATGTCATAAATAAGTGTATTATCAATTATACATCGTTGCACAAAAATACAAGATATTTTTAGAACCCCTCATTTCATGGCAGTTTTATATTTGAAATTAAATGATAAATACTGGGAGGACTCTAAATATTTAATTCTGATAATACGTTTTTATTGAATACTAAAGCATTGTTATCATTTTCATCAGGAGCCCACGAGGGAAATTTTTTATCTGTCACGGGATTGTAGGGGCCTTCTTTTAATTCAAATACAACAGAATTATGTTCTAATGCAATGATCGTGTGCCATGTTCCAGGTTCGATTTCAACACCGTGAATTCCAGATGATTTGCTGAGTATAGAATGATTCAGTATTGAACCGTCATCATTAAATGTAACAGCTAATATACTTCCTTTAAGAATTATAAATGCTTCATGTTTATCAGGATTTTCGTGTTTATGAGGCCTGATATACGAATGCGGCTCTACAGCATTAAGCATTCTCTGAACAATATCCGTTTCCGGATCATGAAAATTATGATTCATTCGTTTTCGTTCAGATTGGATTGCTTTTTCTGTTAAAGCTGTTAATAAGCCTTCAGATATTTCTGTCATTATAAAATCAGCATCTTAAAAAATAGAAAAGCTTTTTCCCTTAGCAAGGTTTTCCAAATCATCTTTTAGTAAAGCATCGGGCTTGTCATCTTCAATCATGTGAAAGTCAAAATAATAGAGCTTTGGTTTGTCGGCCCCGATGATAATATTATAACATCTGGCATATATTTGTGTGCCTTCAGGCCCAACTTTATGAAGAAACACGACATTTTCCTCCCGATTTTCAATGGCTTGTTTGATTTCTTCTTTTGTAACAATTTTAAATTTGTAAGGATAAACTTCTTTTATTCTGCTTTCGGAATTAATCTCTTTTGCCAGTTCATCTTTAAGAAGGTAAAGGGTTTTGTCTTTGATATCCTGCATGTTGTCTTTGTAATATTTAAATGCATTCTTGGATATCTTATCCGGATCGTCAATAATCGTTCTGATATGATGTTGTAAAAATCTGACCAGTGTATTCAATTTATACATGTATTGATCTTCCGGAACGCTGGCATAACCAATTGGTATGGCAGCTAAATCAGGCATTTCATTGATTCTGAAATAGTCACCTCCCAATAATAAATGAAGGAAATTATAGCGTGCTTTTGTTTTATCTCTCTCGAAGCCAACCTCGGTCATTACAAGGAATGAATATTCGGGGTTTTT
Organism: uncultured Bacteroidales bacterium; assembly: GCA_964413555.1. Taxonomy (GTDB): domain Bacteria; phylum Bacteroidota; class Bacteroidia; order Bacteroidales; family JBBRXJ01; genus CAYMKE01. The sequence continues at coordinate 7,117 of CAYPTK010000060.1, forward strand.
TCTTTTTTCTTCAAATTCTTTTGTTGAAATAAATTCATAATCCGTTATTTTCCATTCTTTTTTCACAACTTCCTGAATTCTGATATTATATTCTAGCAAGGGGTTTGCTTCTAATACCACCAATGTTTTGGTGTTTTGGAATTGATCAAGGTCTTCCTGGGTCGGAACATAATCCTGTGCAAAAGCTGCAAAAGACATGAACACGGAAACTAAAAGGATGGTTTGCTTTTTCATTCTTCAGATGTTTTAGATTTATTTATTTTTTAATTAAAATATTCATTGAATTTATGTAAATATAAAAAATTATTCACATTATATAAAACAATTATTTATATCCATTTTTATTGTTATTGGAATTCCTTAACACAAAAATTATTAAATTTGTATTTAATATCTATTTATTTCAATTTATATGAATAAATAACATGCCTCACAAAATCAAAATCAACAAAATTTTTAGATTGGATTTATTGGATAAATGTGACGAGGTCAATATAAAGAAAACATTTATAATACACACGTTTAGCGTGTTAGGTGTGCTGTTTTTGTTCCCGTTTGCTGTCTATAATATTATAGATGGATTATACGCGAAGGGAATTATAGAAGCAGTTACAGCATTTTTATTTATCCTGAACATGATAATATTACGTTTTAGAAAGCAATCAAAATTTTCAGGATTTTTATTCATTCTGTTTTGTGCCTTTATATTTTTATATCTATTGATCTCTACCGATCCTTCAAGAGTTGGACATATTTGGATACTATTGTTCCCACCCATTGTAATTTATATTATGGATATTAAAAAAGGGGTTTTAATATCCGGTATTTTTTTATTGATCATTATAATCCTGTTTTTTATACCGCTTAATGTTGAAATAAGTTACCTCAGGCAGACAAATGTTGGTGTTCGGTTGGCTGCTGCATATCTTTTACTTTTATTGGTTTCATCGTCTTATGGAACTATCCAAAACATCTCTCATAAATTACAAAAAAGGAAGATTCAGGATTCGATGGATGAAAATAAAACCATCGAAGAATATATATCTGATTTATCTCATCAAATCAGGATTCCTCTTAATAACATTATGGTTGTAAGCAATTTATTGACAAACTCAAAACTTAACAACCAACAAAAAGATTTGGTAGATACAGTTACCGCGTCAACAAATAACCTGGTGAACATTGTAAACCATATTGCCAGATATTCACAGATTGAATTATTGGCAAAACATGAAGAAATTGAATTTAATATTTATTCAGCGATAAAGAATATTATAAGCTTATATAATAATGAAAACATTATTGATATTGATCTTGATTTTCCGGTCAGCTTACAAAAAAATAATATTGTTGGTGATCCCATCGCGATCAAGCAGGTTTTTTTAAATATAATTGAAAACGTGTTATTGGATAAGAAAACATCAGTGAATATTAAAATACAGGCCAATCTACATAAAGATGCCCAATGCAAATCATCGTTAAATTTTAATATATTGACAAGCCGGGTTATTAAACAAGATTATAATAACAAGGGTGATTTTTATTATAATGCTGATAATGAAACGTATTATCCTGATTTTTCAATTGCACGGGAGATCATTAAAAAGAATAGTAATGGTGGATTGCATATTATGACAACATCAGACAGGACAAGCTTTTTATTCAGTATCAATTTTAGAGAATTGCAGGTAGATGCATCCCGGCAAGTTGAATGTTCTGAGAAAAACAAAATAGAGAAGGATAAAAAAGGAAAAGGAATGGAGTTAAAAGACGCCAGGATATTACTTGTTGAAGATAATTTAGTAAATCAGAAAATTGTTAATTTAAGTTTAAGTAAATCTGTAAATAAAATAGATATAGCAAACAATGGACAAGAAGCGCTTGAACAGTATAATGCCAATGAATATGATATTATATTAATGGATGTTAAAATGCCTGTAATGGATGGAATTACAGCTACTAAAAAAATACGAGAGTTGGAATTAGATAAAGATTATTATACCCCGATTATAGCGATAACAGCAAATGCTTTAACAGGTGACAAAGAAAAATGTATTACAGCAGGAATGGATGAATATATTAGCAAACCTTTCCAGATCGAAGATTTATTAGAAAAAATTGAGCATTTGTTGTAATTTATTTGCCTGCAAAATCCGTTATCATTTCCAAAACCTTTCTTTTTTCCTCGATAAAACCAATATGACCCGAGTTTTCCAGCTCAATTGCCTGAATTTCATCAGATAATTCAGCTTGTTCTTTAGCAACGGGATAAGGTATAAAATTATCTTTTTTTCCAATGATAAAAAGTATGGGGACAGGGGGAGACTGGAGTAAATCCACGCGTTCGGGGCGTTCCTTCATTCCTTTTAATGCAGCGATAATTCCTTCGTCAGGTATATTCAATGCTTGTTTTTTGATTGTTTCAATTTCATTTTGAAATTTTTCTTCATTTTCTTTAGCAAAAAGACCTGGAGCGTGTTTATTTATTATTTCTTCTTTTCTTCCATTTTCAATTAATTGGATTTGTTCATCACGTGATTTTTTCTTTTCCTCTGAATCATTTTTAGCTGATGAATGGAAAAGTGAAAACCCGTTTAACCTGTCAGCGTATTTCTGTGCAAATGCTAAAGTGACATACCCACCCATGCTGTGGCCAATAAGGTAACATTGTTTGATGTGCAATTGCTCCAATAAATAAAATACAGCATCAGCCATTGATTCCATTGTCTGAATTTCTTCAGTATTTTTTGTTTCCCCGTGTCCCGGAAGGTCAGGGGCTATAATTCTATAATTTTTAGAAAGTTCATTGGATATGTCATTCCATACTTCCAGGGTTTCCAGGTAGCCGTGTAGTAATACAATTGTTTTGTCTCTCGAATAATCTCCTGTATCATTGTATCTGATAAACGTGTTTTGGTAGCATATTTTTTTGATCATAAGGTATAGTTTAGATTCTATATTTAAATGTACAAAAATAATTGAATAATTAAGAACCTCTCGGGATTACATGATTTTTTGTTTTATATTTCAAAAATCACGCCATACATGTAAAATCATATATTAACAGCAAGAATGAATTATTAGAATGTTTTATTTAACAATTTTTCAATTTCACCGGGTTCAATTGGGATATCTTTTGTCAGGTTTTCTGATCCGTTACCTGTTACCAGTATAACATTTTCAAGCCTTATCCCCGTGTTTTCTGCGGGGATGTAAATACCTGGCTCACAGCTTATAATCATGCCAGCTTTCAAAGGTGCCCGTTTGTCTCCGGGATCATGAACATCCAGGCCAATAAAATGTGAAATTCCATGAGGGAAATATTTTTTACATAATTCATGGTTGATTTTTTGTTTGGTTAAATCCTGCTGGTTAATTATTCCTAATATTAAAAGCTCTTTTTCTAATTCTAAATATGCTTTGTTTTGTAATTCATTGATTGTAATGCCTGGCGCGATGTTTTTAATTATGGTATTCATAACGTTTAACACGCTGTTATAAATTTCGAGTTGCCGCTTGGTGAAGTGGCCGTTCACGGGAATTGTTCGTGTACAATCTGATGCATAATTTGCATATTCTGCTCCAAAATCCATTAAAACCAATTCCCCATCTTTACATATACAATTATTTTTTATGTAATGTAATGTACAAGCATTTATCCCTGAAGCTATGATAGGTTCAAATGCATGCCCATTGCTCCCGTTTCGGATAAATTCACCAATCATTTCTGCTTCTATTTCATATTCGCGGATACCCGGTTTAATTATTTTTAATGCTTTATGAAATGCATCGCGGGTAATTTTACATGCATTACGGATTAATTCAATTTCAATTTTTTCTTTTATTAACCTGGAGGAAGTTAAACAAGGAGCCAGGCGTTGATAGTGATGAAGTGGATATTGCTTCATTATTTGATGAATATGCTTTTTATTTCGGTCTTCAATATCGCTTTTATAACGTTTGTTTTCATTGGTATTTAAATATATGGTCGAGATATCCGGGAGTATTTGAGATAATTTTTCTTCATATTCTGTTTGAAAGTATATATTCTCAATCCCCGATATGTTTTTTAATGCTTCTTTCCCCGGATTTTTGCCATCCCATATTTCTGTTTTTGTATCTTGTTTAGGGACAAATAATATTTCCCTGTAATTTATTACAGGATGACCGGGGCATAAAATCAAAACAGAAGATGCTAAATCAATACCTGTCAGGTAAAAAAAATCAGACTGTTGACGAAAAGGGAAGAATAAATCTCCATTTCGTGGCATCATATCATTGCTGTGAAAAATAGCAATAGCATCAGGGCATAAATAGTTAATTACTTTTTCCCTGTTTTTTATGAAAAAAGAAGTGTTGATTGTTTTGTGTCTCATTGATTGGTAATTAAAATGTGATTTAAGACAGAAACGGGTATATTTCGTGATTGTCCATCATGCCCGCTCATTTTTTCGCGTAATTGCTCATTTACACTTTTAAACCGCTTGTTTTAGGACGACACGGGCCTTGTTAACAAACATGATGATCCACCCTCCCCGGCTTTACAGGCAGACTATAATTTATAATAATGTACAGGCAGGTCAATAAGTTCAGAAAGATCCATGCCCATCTCTTTCATGTCATCGTCACCGGGCTCATAATACCAATGTATCTTGATGTTTAACCCCTTGTAATAAAAATCATTACTTTTCATAAGAATATCTGAAACAATCTTTGCTGTAGCTGAATTAAAGTAAACAAGTTTAAAACAGATAATAAAGGGATTGTCAAGTAAATCATCAATATGATCTTTCTCAACTATATATTGATAATAATCTTGTACCTTTTGGATAATTGGATAATAAAAACCTTTTATATCCTCGGGTGTACTTGTACCTGAAATTTCAAATATATTTTGCTCTGGATTAAAGTAAATACGGGGAGTTTTTTCAGTAGCGCTGATCTCAATCTTGTCCATGCTCAAATCGTGTATCAAAGTTTAATATTCAATATGTTCAAAAGGAATGTCAACCAGTTCGGCATATTGTTCTCCCGCGTCAAGCATATCCTCGTCATCTTCCTGATAATGCCATTTGATCAGGACATCGTATCCCTTTTTATGGATTTTTTCAAGTTTTAAAAAAATTTCTAAAATGGCTTTGGATGATGCAGTATTAAAATATTTGAGCTTTACGTCCATTGAAATTTTCGGACTGGGATCTTTAGTGAATACATCAAGCCAATCAAATACTTGTCTATAAAAATCATGGGCATTTTCTGGCAATGATATCCCGGTAATCTCGAAGTGATTATTCCCGGGATCCATTACTATCCTTGGGGTGTCGCTTGATCCGGTAATGTTTATAATATTCATTTTATATTATTTCGCTTATGTATATTATGAAAGCCTTTTTGATTTGATGTATAAAGATAAGAAAATTAGTTTATCGAGACAAAAAATCGTATTTTTCTTGGAATTATATTTTATTTATAACATAGTTAAAAAGAAATTTATTAATTTCGTAAAAAATTTGGGGGCTTAGCTCAGTTGGCTAGAGCGTTTGGCTGGCAGCCAAAAGGTCACCGGTTCGAATCCGGTAGTCTCCACACGATAAGATTAGCCTTTGAGTATGCTCAATGAAAGTGAAGATAAAACTGTTAAAATAATTTAAATCAGGCATTTTATTATTTACAAGAATCCTTTTTTAAAAATGATTCGCTTACAAAAGATGTGAATGGATTTTCCCGGCAAAAACCTTATATAGCGAAAACAACACTCGAAAAAACAATAAAAGTGGGCAGCCATATTAAAAAACTCATCGCGCGAGGAGAACACCAACAGCTTGATTATAAATTCGAGATTTCAGATTCGCGAAAACTTGCCAGGACTTTGGTTGCATTTTCTAACACTGACGGGGGAAAACTTTTAATAGGGGTTAAAGACAATGGACATATTGCAGGGATTCGTTCCGAGGAAGAATATTTTATGATTGAAGCTGCCGCGAACATGTATAGTAAACCACCCGTGAATTTCAAAGCATCTACATGGAATGAAAACGAGAAAACAATTTTAGAAATTGATGTTCCAAAAGGAAACGAAACATATTATGCCTTGGATGATCATAATTTATGGAAGGCATATATTCGGGTTGCTGATCAAAACTTCCTTGCAAACAAAGTATTATTGAAAGTATGGGAAAAACAAAGAAAACAAACTAAAACATTGATCAAATATACAAATGACGAAAAATTGCTTTTGGAATATCTTAAACAACATCAAACCATCACTTTTTCTAAATTCTGTAGGTTAGCAAAAATCAATAAATATAAAGCTGAAAAAATACTGGTGAATTTTATATACCTGAATATTATTGAAATTCAATTCACTGGAACACGAACATTTTACCGGTTAGTGAATCAATAAAAACATTTTTATCCTTTTTCAGAACAAGACATTTTTTATCTTGAATAATTTTAATAAAAAAATTACATTAAATTTTTTATTTGAGAATATTCTCATTATATTTGTGTTAAAATAACACGAAATGCCAAGAAGAAGAAGATTGAGAAAAATAGTGGCTCCCCCTTCATTTAAAGGATACAAGCCGTATGGTTTGCGGAAAAAAGGACTGGGGGCAGTTGAACTATTATATGAAGAATATGAAGCCATAAAGCTGGCTGATTATGACTTGTTGAACCATGATGAAGCATGTGTTTTAATGGGGATATCAAGGCCTACATTTGCACGGATTTATGAAAGTGCACGTCGCAAAATTTCCAAAGCGCTTGTAGAAGCCAAAGAACTAAAAACAGTCTATGGAAACGCGACATTTGATGAAACATGGTTCGTTTGTGATGATTGTCATGCACGATTCACAATGCCGCCATCGGGGAACAACCAATGCCCGATGTGTAAGTCACAACACTATAAACAATTGAATAGTTTTTAAACCCAAAATATACATTAGAAAATCTATTACACATTAAAACTACTTCAAAACAAGGCATTGCATTAAT
>CAYPTK010000061.1:0-13919 GCA_964413555.1 uncultured Bacteroidales bacterium
AACGAATAAGATCGAAACTTGGGGCGTTATATCAGGTGTGACATGACACTAGTATTCAATCATTTGCTCAGAATATAGAGTTATATGGAGGTCTTAACAGAAATGATTTCTATGATTTTAGTCATGGATATGAATCAAAATATTCTTCAGATTTAGGCTGCTTTTTTGAATTAGGCGTTGAATATATATGTGTTGATTGGTTAAGATTAAGATTAACATTAGGATATGATCAATATGGAGGAAATGTAGAAGCAATTGAAGGTAGTCCGGGAGGCTATAAAAATATAGATTTCACGATTGATAAATCAATTATTTCAGTTGGTGTTTTTCTGGTTAATATTGAAATTTTTTAAAAAATAGATTTAAATATTGGATCATAATGTTCGGTAACGAGGCTTGCGAAGCCCCAAAATGCGCAGTTTACTGGTGTAAATGAGCAATTTTGGGGCAAGCGTAACGAAGCCTGCCCCGTAAGGAAGAATGACTGTATCGGGGTTAGCGGACATTAAGGACAGGCTCTATTTAATCATGATAATCTTTTTGCCTGCAACCCCTTTATTCGTCTTAATTTGCAGGTAATAGATGCCTGTTTCGAGATTCCCCTTGTTTAAAATCACCTGGTGGTTTCCCTTGGGTTTATCTGTATTCACGAGATTGATAAGGGAATTTCCTTTGGTATCAAAAAGAGTAATGTTTACATCACTTTGTTCTTGTAATGTATATTCAATTTGAGCTGAGGTAGCAAATGGATTGGGATAAATATTTAATGCCGGTTTGTCTGTCACTGGTTGATCTATTTCCAGGCCTCCACCTACTTTCACCGTGTCAATATACGTGTCTACATCTCCCGTGTTGGGGTCCGAGACTTGCAGTTTACAATAATACTCGCCGGGGGCAGTATACACGTGAGTCGGATTTGAAGATGTAGAGTCATCCCAAGTACCGTCTCCATCAAAATCCCATTTGAGTTTTGCTGCATCGCCATGTGATATTCCCACGAAGTCAACCGGGTATCCGGTAGATTTAAAATTGATGGTATCGATTATATTAAAATCATATGCTCCATATAATTTGCCTGCTATACCTGCATTGATCAAAGCATAATCCCGGCTTATGCATCCCAGGTTATCCTCTATTTGCAATTTTAATGTATAAAGTCCTGTATCCGGTAAATGATACATGTTTCCAATGGTGTTATCAAACGTGGTGTCATGAATGGTCCAAGTTCGTTTGTTAATGATCCCGTGAGAGAATGACCTGTCTAAAAACCTGATAGAATAGTCCCCGGCATCTTCTTTTAATGTATAAATGAGATTTGCTTTGCAATCTTTAGCCGGTATCCCTATTCTTATTTTTTTGCATTTAAAATCACTTGTTCCTGTTAGCCTGGAATGTGCTGTGAGGCAGACATTATAATATCCACTTTTACTGTAAGTAAATTGCGGGTTCATGTCATGTGATTTAGAAACCGAGTCTTTCCTGTAGTTTTCAGGGTCAAAATCCCCAAAATTCCAGGTATAACTCATATCTTGGCCAACAGATTTGTTCAGCAATGAAACTTTTTTCCCGGATACATGATAAAAGAATTCAGCTTCCACGTCATCTCCTGTTCGAGAGATGAGTATGTTCTTTTTCACCTGGTCTATGCAAAAATCAGGGGGTGTATTTGACACGATCAGGCGTGCACTGTAATGCCCTGGTTTGTTAAATCCTTTCATGGGTGAAAAATCGTGTGAAATGGTACCATCACCAAAAATCCATACATGGTTTTGAGGATTTCCTAATGAGGTGTTTTCAAAATGCACATCCATGAGGGTTGAGTCTACATAATAATCAAAATCGGCGTGACAATCTATCTTTTTACCTATTCTGATTTTTTCTGTGTAGGAATCCAAACATTGGCTGTTCGGGTCGAATGCAACAAGTTTTATTTCATAGATGCCATTGTTTTTGTAAATATGTTCCGGATGTTCTGCATCAGAAAATGTCCCGTCGCCAAATGACCAGAAGAACTTGGATGTGTTTGCAGAAGAATGATTGATGAATTGAGCCGTATCTTCGGATACCCATAAGTTGAAATGAGCATTGCATGGGGGAGTGCCTGCAATGATTTTTTTTGTAACCGTGTAATTTTTTGGGATGATACTGCTGACACTATCTTTTATTGTCATGGTAACGGTATATACACCCGGCACATCATAATTAAAGGCAGGATAAGGGCCGGTTGCAGTAACAGTATTATTAAAATTCCAGAAAATAGCCAGGTCATGGCTGTATTCTCCCAGATCACCATCTAAATAAAGTTCTATCTTTTGGTTCAGTGTGTCTACATAATATGAGAAATCTATAGAATTGCTTTGGATAAGTGGAGGGTCGTATGTTACATGAATGGTTTTGCAACGGGTGTCTTTAACATTATTCGTATCAAGAGTTGTAAAGCATACATTATAATATCCTTCACCGGGAAATGTATACTCAATTGTATCATTAGCGGTAGTAATTGTAGAATCTTCAATAGTCCAGGTATAATTATAGATATCATTGGAAGATACAGTGGATGCAACTGAAAATATCACGGTATTTCCACTGAACTTATTTTGATAATTAAAATCGGCGTCAACCAATGAATTGGAAGGCCCGGCATATGCATGGTTGAATATATATCCTGCAAGAAAGGATATGACTAATATCTTGTAAATGGTTTTCATGGTGTTAGATTTTTTTTGATTTGACATTCAGTGCAATAAAAGTATATAAATTTGTTTTTATAAAGAACGATTGGTTTACAAAATAGTTGGAAATATTAAATAAAAATATGTATATCAAATAGTGTTCCAATTTTTTTTTTGAGTTAGAAAACTGATGTTTTCGAGCATAACGAAGTCAGCGGACATTCGTGTTGTTAAATACTCTCTCCGGTATCAGATGTATTGTTTTGTTTATTCATGGTAAATAGTCTATATATTGCAGACAATAGTACATATAATATTATGATTATCGGGATGCCCTGAACCCTGAATATTATCAATAAAACCAAAGAGAAGAGTAAAAATATGTATTGAATCGTGTTGTTGGTAAATGATAAATTTTTCATTTTTAATGAAAACATGGGAAGATTTGAAATCATTAGCATTGAAAATCCAATGATTAGCGGGATAAGGAAGTATGGTTCAATAAGCACTTTCATGATATGATTCCCGGGCATTTGGGAGATATAACCAAGTGACACGAAAAATAAGGCGTTGGCAGGGGTTGGCAGCCCGAGGAAATCATTTTTCTGGTGCGCGTACGTGTGAAATTTTGCCAGGCGTAAGCAGGAAAATATTGCAATGAATGAAGAGATGATAATGAAAAGCAAATGTCCTGTTTGACTTTCAAAGGTTTTATTTAATAGATTAAATGCAACGCTTGCCGGAACGATGCCAAAACTTACCATATCTGCAAGCGAGTCTAAAATTTCTCCTGTTTTAGTGCTTGTGTTTAATGCTCTGGCTGCAAAACCGTCTAAAAAATCAAATATAGCAGCCAATATGATGATCCAGAAGGCGATTTGCAGTTGATCGTTGAAGACATAAAGAATGGCAATATAACCACAGGTCAGGTTCAGTAAAGTTAAAAAATTTGGTATGGCTGAGATTATTTTTCCTGAGAAGGATTTCATTTAGGTTCTTTGTCTTTTAAGATGCAGCGTAAATAAAAATAAGACTGGTGTTCATCTATAGGATGGAAGCCATAATCTATATTTCCCTTCGTAACCCTCATCATTTTAATGAATCCCAGGCTGGCTCCTCCTTCCGAGGTATAATGGCCGTCCATTATTTTGTTCAGGTATAATTCTTTCAAATGGTTTTTATCAATATGGCTTAAATAATCCAGGCGGTCTTTTATATTGTTAAGATCATTATTTAAGATCGGATTTGAAGCAGTTAAAATGTAATTCCCCTCGGATTTTGAAAGAATGAATTCTGGTTGATAATTATCCGGTTGATCGTTTATTTCTTTTTTATATCGTTCTTCATACTTATAAATATTTTCAAGGATTTCAATGATGAGTGTTAAAATTTTTTTGAAAACAGACGTTCTGATTCCTTCTGTTTCTTTTTTTTCTTCCAGATCATTGATGAGTTGATCTATTGTATCTGCACTTAGTCTTCCCTTGTGCTTAAGTATGTATCCAAATTCGTTTTTCATTTATTTTCTCCAGGTAAAATATACACACGTTTTATATAACCAAATAGATTACCAAAATACAAATATTTTTTTAAAACCAATAAATTCCAGTGATTTTTAATATAACATCATGATAAAACAGGTTTGTTTACATGTTATAAAAGGGTTTCATTTTCACCTTCTTCCATTGATTCATTCATGTATCCTACGTCATCCAACAGGTTGTCTTGTTTCGACGCGTGCACGGCTAACTGGTCGCATATTTCATTTTCCTTGTTATTGTCGTGGCCTTTTATCCACCGGATATTTACATCATGTTGACGGTATATTTTTAAAAATCGTTGCCATAGTTCGGGATTTTTCTTCTTTTTGAAACGATTCTTTTCCCATGAGAATACCCAGCCTTTGTTAACCGGGTCAGCTACATATTTCGAGTCAGTATACAATGTTACCTTGCAGGGTTTTTTTAAAGACTCGAGTGCAACAATCACTCCCAGTAATTCCATCCGGTTATTGGTTGTTTTTTTATAACCCCGGGACAGTTCTTTCCTGTGTTTCCCGTACTTTAATACAATCCCATATCCTCCCGGGCCGGGGTTTCCCCTGGCTGCACCATCTGTATAAATAATAACCCCTGGCTGCATATAAATTAATTATTTAATGATATTCATTTCGCGAATTAATCTGCCGGAACCGGCGAATTTATCTATAATAAATAAAATGTAACGGATGTCCACGCTAATACACCGTTGTACATCTTTCATGTAATAAATATCTCCACACATGGATTCCCAATTCCCGTCAAATGCTGTTCCAATCAGTTCGCCCCTGGCATTTAGGACAGGACTCCCGGAATTTCCACCTGTTATGTCATTGTTCGTGATGAAGTTGACAGGCATCTGGCCTCCTGTGGCATATTCTGAATATTCTTTTTTATGATAAAGTGTTGTTAACTTTTCAGGTACGTGAAACTCACTGTCTGCAGTGTCTTTTTTTTCCATCACTCCTGCCAGTTTGGTATAGTGATTATAATACACGGCATCGCTGGGACTATAACCCGATATTTCGCCATATGTTAAACGCATTGTAAAATTCGCGTTGGGATAAAATATCCTGTTTTTTTGCATTTGTTGCAGCCCCTTTACAAAATATCGTTCCCCCTTTTGTTCTTGTAATTTATACTCGTAAAATTTATCCATTAAACGTTCCAGTGTTCGGGTTGTTTGCCTGGCGAGAATAAAGGCAGGGTCAGATTGTAATGTAGTGCTATCGGGGGTGTCAAGAAAACGGGTTAATTTTTCCCTGGATGAAAAAATTGAAGTGCTGTATAATTTGTTTATATATGATTTCAACGAGTCAGGCCCAAGCGTGTCATGGTCATTTAAAATACCGGGTAAAAACGTTGATGGTACATTTTTCACGAGCAGGGGGATGGTCGCGAGTGCTACTTTTTTATCAACCCGGGTGTCATATTTTTCAAATGAACGTGTTATTTGATGTTTGTAATCAATGATGAATGTCTCTAATTCTTCTTCCTGGATGGAGTCCCGGGTTAAAAAATCATGAAACGGCAGATATTCCGACGCGATATTAATGATATCAAAACTTCCTGTTAATACTTCTTTAATGTATTGAATCGCGTTGATGTACGGGCGTTGATTTTCTTCTGCTTCATTGATTAATTGTAAAGCATCCCTGAATTTCTTTTTGTTTTTCGCCCATTTTTGAAATTCTTGTTCTAATTCTCTTCGTTGTTGCAGGATATTTTCCTCTTCCAGGCATTTTTTTTGTCCGATAGAATATTTATAATAATTGCTTGATGTTGAATATTTAGTCGCGTATTTTAATTTTATTGTATCATTTTTATCCATTGCATTTTTCCATATTTCCTGGCGTGTACCTCTTATCAAAATCCTGTTCGGATGCACGATTTCGAGCAGGCTCCTGATCTCGTAAGATGTCATGTAGCGGTTCGTGCTTCCCGGGTAGCCAAGTACCATGGAAAAATCACCTTTTTGTATGCCCTTTCGTGAAATAGAAAAATAAGATGTTGTTTGAAGAGGCACGTTTTCTTCATCATAATCAGCAGGTTCTCCTTCAGGATTACAATACACCCTGAAAAGAGAAAAGTCCCCTGTATGCCTTGGCCACGTCCAATTATCTTTATTGCCGCCGTATTTGCCAATATCTTCGGGTGGCGCACCAACCAGGCGCACGTCTTTATACACTTTATACACGGATAGATAGAATTTGCTGCCCTTGTAGAATTGTTCAACTTCTGCCTGCAGATAATGTTCCGTTTCGGCTTCGCGTTCAATTTGTTGACTTATGTCTAATATTTTTTCTTTACGTTCCTCCTCTGTCATGGTGTCAGATAACACGGGGAGGATTTGATCTGTAACGTCTTCCACGTGTTCCAGGAATTTTACATTAATGCCCTGGTTCGGGAGTTCGTCTTTTTGGTTTTTTGCCCAAAAGCCATTCTTTAAATAATCGTTTTCAACCGTGGAATGCTCAACAATAAAATCATATCCACAATGATGGTTGGTTAATAACAACCCTTTTCCCGAGATGATCTCCCCGGTACACATGTCATCAAACTTTACCACCGCGTCTTTTAAGCTGGATTCATTGATGTTGTATATATCTTTTGCATCAAGTTCCAGGCCCATTTTTTTCATATCATCAATATTTTTACTTTCAAGCAACGGGAGTAACCACATTCCTTCGTCGGCTTTTGATGTTAACGTGATGATATAAAAGAAGATAAATAAGAGGAGAGGTGTTTTCATACCTGGATGGTTTATGCTATTATAAATATGAGGCCACATGTTTAACAACGTGCAAAATAATAAAAAAAAATCCATAAGGACTGGTTGAAGGGGATAAAAATATTACTTTTGATTGATTTATTATAAATTAGATTCACGAAGCATGAAAGATATCAGGCAATTGTCTTATTCTGAATTATTGGACGTGGTTGAACACCTGAATGAAAAAAAGTTCAGGGCCAAACAGATTCACGAATGGTTATGGAAGAATGGATGTACCTGTTTTGATGAAATGACCAATCTGCCAATACACGCGCGCGAGACATTAAAAAAATCATTTGCATTGTACCCTGCTGCTATTGAAAAGACATTGCAGGGTAAGGACAAAACGATTAAAGCATTATTTCGTTTGCATGATCGGAATGTAATTGAAGGTGTGTTAATTCCTGCAAAAGACAGGGTTACTGCTTGCATTTCTTCTCAGTCGGGATGTGTTTTTAATTGCAGGTTTTGTTCAACAGGACAATTAAAGTTTAAACGTGATTTGCAGACAGGAGAAATTTTTGACCAGGTTTATAAGCTCAATGAATTATCAATGGATATGTTTGATCAGCATTTGTCCAATATCGTATACATGGGAATGGGGGAGCCTTTGATGAATTTTGACAATGTTGCCCGTTCTGTTCATCAAATAAGTTCACGGGACGGGGTGGGGTTTTCTCCGCGGCGGATTACATTATCTACAGTGGGGATCCCGGGTAAAATCAAACAGCTCGCTGATGTTAACCCGGGAATAAATCTTGCTGTCTCCCTGCATTCCGCGGATGAAAAAACCAGGACGGAATTAATGCCTGTGAACAAAAAATATTCACTCCGTTCTTTGAAGGATGCTGTTCAATATTATCATAAAATAACAGGCTCGCGAATTACTTACGAGTATATATTATTTAAAGACATTAATGACCGCTCTGCAGATGCTGAAAAACTTATCGAGTTTACCCGGCATGCACCCTGTAAAGTGAATATTATTGTATATAATGAAACGAGTCATAAGCAATTTCATAAATCAGGCCGTTTAGCCCAATTTGTGAACCGCCTTGAACAGGAGAATATTATCGTGAATACCCGCTTTAGCAGGGGAAAAGATATTGACGCTGCTTGTGGCCAATTGGCAGCAAAAGAATGGAAGTAAGCTTATTTTTTTTGGGTGTTTTTAATGAGCCATGTATTTCGAATAGCCTCAGAAGCCCTGCCTAATTCTTTGGCGCCGTAATTAATGTTTTCTATGGATTGCTTCAGGCTGTCAACCAACATGGTGTCAACCAATAAGGTGTTCATTAAACCCTCCCCCTGGTTGATCTTTCGTGTAATGGTATTCATATTATTGGTTAACTCTTTTAGGTTGTTTCCTGTTTGTGCCATATTACTCACGAAACTGGTATCGATAAACAGTTTGCCAATGACGCCTTTCCCTTTATTAATATTGTTGGTGATTTCGGCAAAATACATCCCGGCTTCTTTCACGTGTTTGCTTGTTGTATCAAAATCTTTAGCCCATGATGTATCTGCAAGAAGCTTTCCGAGCAATCCCTCCTGGTTGTTTATTTTACGTGTTATTTGTGCAACATTGTATGTAAGTGTGGATGTGTTTTTGCTGATGTATTCAAGGTTATTAGTAAATGTAGTATCGGTAAATAATTTGCCGAAAATACCTTTGCCCATATTGATTTTGTTGGTTATTTCTGATAAATTTTGAGTCACCACGGTCGTGTTTTTGCTTGCTTCATTCAATTCATTTAAAATATCATCAATTTCAATGGGGTTAATTGTTTCAAATATATGGCCTTCATCAATAGCAACGTGATTTTTAGTGCCGGGTATCAGGCTCAACACTTTGCTTCCCATTAATCCTTCAGTTTTAATCGTTGCTTTCGCGTCGCGTTTCAGGAATTTTTTTACATTTTCCCTGATAACAAATGATACTTTTACTTCTGCATCTGTAAGAATCTCGATATCTGTGATTGTACCTACATTGATCCCGGAAAATTGAACATTGTTTCCTACCTGTAGCCCTTTTACATCTTTAAATATAGCATGTACAGTTATGGTTTTACCAAAAATATTTTGTTGCTTGCCCATTGAATATATGGCAATGGCTAACAGAATAACCCCTATAGTTACAAAAAGGCCTAATTTTAAAGTGCTTCTTTCGTTTTTCATTCTGTATATTTATTTGATGTTTTATTTATTCAAAAAAAGAATTAATTACAGGGTCTGAACTCTTTTCAAGTTCATCATATGTTCCTTTCGCGTAAATCGTGCCATCATACAAAACCATGATTAGATTCGCTGTTGTTTTGGCACATTTCATGTCGTGTGTAATGATAATAGAGGATGCTTCCCGTTGGTTTTGTATGTCAAGAATGAGCTCGTTAATGCCCTGGCTGGTGATTGGATCAAGGCCGGTAGTAGGTTCGTCATAAAATATTAACTCCGGGTTCATGATCAAAGACCTGGCCAGTCCCACGCGTTTTTGCATCCCTCCGGATAATTCAATAGGATATTTATTCTCAGTCCCTTCCATCCCGACGCTTTTCAGTGCATCATGAATAATTTCATCATGCTTGTTTCCAGGGATGTTAATATAATGATTTCTTTTTAACGGGAAAGCAAGGTTTTCTTTTACGCTCATGGAGTCGTATAAAGCCGCTCCCTGGAAAACGAAACCAATTTTTGTCCTGATCCTGTTCAATTCTTCGGTATCCAAATTCATGATATCTTCATCCAGTAAAATTATTTCCCCTTCATCAGGTTCTATCAGGCGGATCAGGCATTTGATCAGGACAGATTTACCTGTTCCTGATTTTCCGATGATCGCGACATTTTCACCCTTGTGAATCGTGAATTGTATATCATTAAGAATTTCCTGGTTTTTAAATCCCTTGTTTAATCCTGATACACGAATTTTTATTTCCTGGTCTATATTTTTTTCCTGGTCAATGGGCATTCATCAATAATTTTAAAGATTAGTGATCAATTGATTGATTTGAACAGCCAACATATCAATTATAAAAATAGCAATGGATGCGACAACCACCGCTGAATTTGCTGCCTTTCCAACACCAGCAGTGCCTTGTTGCGCGTAATATCCTTTATAGCAAGCTATAATCCCGATAGCCATTCCAAACGCGAATGTTTTAATGACGGCAGGGATGATATCTGCAAAAGATAGTGCTTCAAATGCATCTCTGAAAAATAAACTGAAGGATACATTTTCGCCCATGTTCATCGCGACATATGCTCCTAGTAACGATACTGCATCTGCATATATCACCAATACAGGGATCATGAGTGTTGTTGCCAGCACCCTGGTTGATACCAGGTATTTCATGGGGTTAGTACCTGAAACATCCATGGCATCGATCTGTTCGGTTACCCTCATTGACCCGAGTTCTGCACCTATGCTCGATCCTACTTTCCCTGCACAAATAAGCCCGGTAATAACCGGACCGATTTCTTTAATGATAGACAATGAAATAATCCCGGGCATCCATGCCTTGGCTCCAAAATCATTCAACACGGGAATCAATTGAATAGAAAGTACCAAACCCAGTATAAATGAAGTCACTCCAATGATTATAAACGTTTTATTCCCGACGATAAAACTTTGATAATAAAATTCTTTCCACTCGTAGGGTTTTTTAAAGTACTGTTTAATGGTTATACCTAAAAAACGAAGTACATTCCCCAATTCGATAAGAAAATGTTTTATTTTACTATCGAAATAATATTCAGCCTTATTTATATCCATTTTTTAGTACATTAAATCACGGTAAACTACCATTGTAACGAGGTTCGTGTTATTTTGACGAAAGGTGTCCGTACGCGTTTTTCATGGCATCTTTTAATGAAGCCCCGGCTTCAACAAATCCTTTTTTAAGATCTTTCCATGCTTCTCCTGACGTGTTGGATAATTCATTCAGGCTTTGTTGAAGTTGTTCTTTCCGGTCTTTTATGTTTGCAATTTCTTTTTTCAGGTTCGTTTTTGTTCGGTCTGATACTCCGGACGCTTTTTTTTCAAGGTCTTTTATCTTTTCATTAAATCCCGAGATTTTTTCTTGCGCTTTTTGATAAAATGAATCCCATTTTTCATCTGTCCACAATGCCAGGTCAGACATTTTGTCTTCAAGGTCAAGAACGTGGTATTTCATTCGTTCAAGAAAAGGCTCTTTAATGATTGCTTCAAATTCATTTCGGGCATAATCCCAATTGTTGTCAGGTGCTTTCTTCAATTCTGCTAATTTATCATTTAGCTCGGTCCTCTTTTTTCGTAATTCATATGTTTGACTATCAAGCTTTTTTATGGTTTCTTCCTTGGTTATTTGTGCTTTGCTCTCTAATTTATCTATTTTAAAAAGCAATTCTTTTGCCTGAAGTTCAGCTTGTTTTAAATATTCATTTTTAGTTTCCATAATTCCACGATTTAATGTTATATATTAAATTAATCAATAAGTATGCCAGAATTAGTGTCCGTCTGTAAAGTCGTGTGTTTGTTTATAAAGTATAGACAGGCACTAATTATTAAAGGATAAATTTATCAATTTTAATTCAAAAATAAATCTTTTAAATGAGAAATATTTTATGAAACTATAACAGAACCTTTGTCGTAAGAATGAATCATAGGGTTTTAAAATAGAAGCCCATGTATAATGATTTTAATTATTAATTTATTGTATTCGTTTTCTGACAGGTACGTGTTTGCCTGGGAGCTTGAATGCAAGTCATTTATGAATTTAAACATGAATTTTGAATTTAACCTACTACTAAGCTATAATATATGAATAGGTTTATATTTAGTGTATTATGCATTTTTGTTTTTACTACTATGAATGCAGGAGAAGTTGTGATAAATGATAAAACAAAAGGCATAATTTCTTATGATCATAAAATTGAATATTTAAAAACACGAAACCTGGAACTGAATATCCACGATGTTTTAGAACTATCTGAAAATTCATTTTCATTACTCGATAAAAATAATCTTAATTTCGGGTTTACTTCATTCGTGTACTGGTTTAGGATTAAGCTGGTTAATGAATCAGATGAGAATAAAAATCTGATCCTGGCATATAAGTATCCACTATTGAATGAAATACATTTTTTTACAATAAATGATGATACATTAAAAGATCATTTAAAAACAGGAGAGTGTAAGCCTTTTGAAGAAAGGGTATATAATAACAGAAACTTTTTATACCCTGTTGATTTGAAAGCTCATGAGTCTACAACTGTATACATCAGGATTTATAATAACGGGGAAACCATAAAGGGGCCTCTTGTATTGTCTACAAATACAGCGTTTTTTATTGATGACCAAAAAACGGTTTTAATAAATTTTTTCTATTACGGGTTTTTATTTTTTGCTTTGATTTTCGGATTATTTCTCTTTGTTACAAACAGGGACAAAACATATTTGTATTTTTTCTTTTTTACCCTGTTCTTGTCGCTTTTTTTATTTAATACAGATGGATGGACATATAAATTGTTTTGGAGAAATATCCCCTGGTGGGCCAATCATTCAACCGTTTTATTTGTTATATTTTCAGGAATTAGTTTATTGGTTTTTACAAAAAATTATTTAAATACTGCAAAATATTTTTCTGTAATTGATAAAAGTATTTATCTGTTTATTGGCTTTTGGGGGATATTATTCATTCTGTCTTTTACAAATTACCCTTTCTATTCTTATATAGTAAGAATTGTTAATTATAGTGCCGTGGCCCTGGTGATATTCATATTCACGTTGACATGTTTATCATTTAAGAAGATGTTTGTTGAAGCATTTTACTTTTTCCTGTCTTTTGTCTTTTTACTAACAGGAATTGTTTTATATGTTATGAAAAATGCAGGTGTATTGCCCGAGAATACCATTACCCAGTATGGAGTGAAACTGGGCTTTGGAATACAAATACTCATGTTGTGTTTTGCCGTGACATACCGATTCAGAAAACGTATGGAGATGACAAATAAAGAGCTTGAAGAAAGGGTGAAAAAGAGGACTGAAAAGATCCAGATACAAAACAGGGAAATTATATTGCAACGTGATTATCTGAATTATCAAAAAGAAAAACTCGAGATACAAAGAAAAGAGATTATCAACAGTATTGAATATGCACAGCGAATACAAAATGCATTATTGCCCACGGAACGATTTATCAGTAAAATATTTCTTGATGGTTTCCTGTTGTTTAAACCGCGTAATATTGTTAGTGGTGATTTTTACTGGATAAGCAAAAAAGAAGAATTGACTATTCTGGTTGCCGCGGATTGCACAGGGCATGGTGTCCCGGGAGCTTTTATGAGCATGCTCGGGATATCTTTTTTGAATGAAATCATCAACAGGATTATGATATATAATAAAGAAATAAAACCCCATGAAATACTAAATGAATTGACAAATTATATAACCGGGACACTTACATTCAATGACCACAAGGAAAATGTAAAAGATGGTATAGACATGGGCATATGTATTTACAATCACGAAAAATCATTATTGTTTTATGCCGGGGCCAGACGGCCATTGTATCATGTCAGGGATTCAAAACTCACGACCTATAAAGGGGACCGGTTGACAGTAGGCTATAATTTTAATAGACAAACAAATTTCACCACGCACCGGATTGAAATGAAAGGAGGTGATATTATTTACATGTTTTCTGATGGTTACATAGATCAAATCGGGGATAAAACAAAAAAGACATTCCGGACACAACGATTCAAAAATTTATTGAAATCAATATGTGATTACCCCATGGAGGAACAGCAAAAGGCATTAGAGGACACGTTTATTAAATGGAAAGGAAATGAAGAACAAATTGATGATGTATTGGTCGTGGGAGTGAAGTTCTAATTCGTGTTTGTCCATCATGTCCGCTAACCCCGGTACAGTCATTCTTCCTTACGGGGCAGGCTTCG